>CAZVVF010000390.1:0-4969 GCA_964630575.1 uncultured Burkholderiales bacterium
TCAACTGGACCGGCACGAACGCAAGATCTCTGCTGGCGAGTCCATCCGCGTGCTCCGCCGAGCCAACGCCAAATACCAACTGGCACTACTCTGCATCGAAGAAGGTCTGGGCAAGCAGGCCATCGAGCTTCTCAACACCTTCCCCGAGTACGAGAAAAACGGTCTCGTTCACCGCATCGAAGGTGATGCCCTCATGTACGCCGAGCAGTATCTCGCAGCCCAAAAGGCCTACGGAAAAGCTCAGGGTTTTATGCCCTACGACGAGACCACTCGAACCAGAAAAATTCTGGCCAATCTAGGAGCGCGGGGCCAAGACGGTCATATTCTTTTTCCTTCCAACATGAGTTGCTACAAAAGCAAGGCCCCAAACTCAGACCTGCGACTTTTGCTCTCCTGGGATGGGCGACGATTGATAGGGATCAACAGCAGCGAACTCGTCTCCCTCGATATCGAGACCAACTCGCTCATCGGACAGTTTCCCCGAACCGCCGACGCGACCAAACCGGTACAGAGCTGGATCGCAGGAGAGCGCCTTCTGGTGCAAGACCAAACCTGCTTCGAAATTTGGGCCCTAGACGAACTGCAGATGATCCAACGCTCTGAAGGTCGAGTTCTCTCAGCGACCCGAGACCTCAAGAAGCTGGTTCTTCTCAAGCGAGACGGCGTTTTCTTGTACGACAAGCTGAACAACACGGTCAACCAGCTCCGTTTTCCACCCGACACCGTTCCCTCGCTGCAAGTGAAGGCGTGCTTCACCCCCAACGAGGCTGGCCTCTGCATCCTCTCGCCCAACGGTAAGGTCGCACAGATCGACGCCGAATATCGGGTGGTTCCTCTAGCCTGGCCACCACCGCTGCCCCGACACCAAGAGATCTGTAGCTTTCAGCTCAGTGTCGGCGGGATCATCTACACGATCGGTAAGGGCGGACACTTCCAAGGCATCGACCTCGGAGCCCAAAAGCTCAAATTTTCGCTAAAACTCCCTTTCAAACCAGAGCATCTGACGATCGACGCTCACGAAAAAGTTGTGGTTGTGAGTTCGGACTCAGAATTTGGCATTCTAAGACCCAACGGGAAGATCGTCCTCAGAGGGGAGGGGCCCTTTGCCGTCGACGAATCCCGACAGTTGGGTCTGGCTTGGACCAAGGGCTATCTGACCCTCTACCGGCTCACTCCTTTCAGGCGGCTCCGTACCTGGGCCGAGAAAATTCCTCGACCCCATGCTTTGCATTTCTCCCAGAATGGAGCCATGGCTGTGAGCTTGGGCGAAGATGGGGAGCACCAGGTTTGGGAGGTCGACGAACCCAACCGCGTGTTTGAACGCCACATGTTGCTCACACCGGGTGAGACCTATGAACAGCTCATCCGATCCTACGAATCCTACAAGGAACTCTTCAATCAAGCCACCAGGCTCTTTGAAAAGGGTCGCTACTTTCACTCCTACAGTTCCATTCAAAACGCGCGCAATGTGCCGGGGTTCCTGCAAGCACCCGAAGCCCTCGAAATCCAGTGGGAGCTGTGCAAGAAGTTAAAACGTATCGGCGTCGAGGCCATATGGGAGAGACTCTACACCTCTGATATCGTGGCCAGTTCGCTCTCCCAGGATCATCAGAGCCTCCTGTTGGCCAAGAAACACAACTGGACCATCCGAGAACTGGGCCGATCGGGCGGAGCGGAGCGACTGAGCATACCCGTGGAGTCATCCATCCTGAGCTGCCGCTTTCTCGATTCCGACCCGCAGAACCCGGCCGTGCTCATCGTGCAAAAGAAAGGGAGTTTAGACCTCTTCAGCGCCCGCGATGGAAGTTCCATTCTGCACCAAGACATAGGTATGGGACCTCTGAAAACGGTGTCGGTTCAAGGGGACTCGCTGTTCTTGCTCTCCGATCATGGTGAGATCGGATTCTTCGATCTCAACAGCCTGACCCTGCGCAGCTCTGTCGCGCTGAGCGACCACCACATCGTCCAGGCCTTTGCCTTGCTCCAAGACAGGGCCTTCGTGGTCACCAAGCGTGGGCCCATAACCGTTGACCTCAAAAAACAGAAGATCAAGCCAGGCTTTCCCGTGGCCCTCACAGAGCTTCCTGGAGAGCCGACCTTCGCAGCCGAGATGGAATCGCCCAATCTCCTTTTGCTGGGATTTTCCAACGGAACCCTCAAGATTATCGAGCAGAAGAGCGGGCGTGTCCTGCGTGCCATCAACCACAAGAAAGGTGCCGTGACCGGCGCCTGCCTCAACATCCCGATGGCTCTTGGCGTCACCGTGAGTAGCACCGGTGGACTAACCTTGATCGATCTGACCAACGCCGAGGCGATAGAGCGCTTCACAGCCCACAACCAATCGATCTGTTCCGTTCAGGTGAGCGCCAACGGTCGCTATATTTCGACTCGAACCGCAGCAGGCCAATTCCGATTCTGGGAACTCTCCTGGCTACTCTCAGAGCAAACGGGAAACCCCACCATCGATTGGCTGCCAACCGGGGCCTTGGGGTTGCTCGGGCGAATGTTCCGGAGAAGCTAGAAGCCCCTCAAAGAAGGAGGGAGCACAGCTTTGGGAAACCCGCTCCATGTGAGTTTGTCGGAATCCCTAAGATGGTCAGTAGTGGCCAAAGAACACGCTTTTGACCAGTTGAAACTGGACCTCAACGGGGCCCATATCGTAACCAGGACCCCTCAGGACAAGGTTCGGCAGGCCTTTGGTGAGAGTGATGTGGTTCTGGTTGAACTCGAACAGAGCGGCCAAGGATTCGACTTTCGCTTGGCTGCTGAGCACGGACTACCCGTCCCCTTTCTGCTCCGCTCAGATACGGAAGGCCAGTACATCGGTGTCTGTCGCTTTGGCTTGCACAAAGAGATCTTCAACGCTCTCAGTGCCGTAGGCGAGTGGTGGGAATTGCGCGCCGGGCGCTCCCGTCCCTATGAGGTCTTTCGAAAACTCCTCAACCGGGTCAGTGACGGAATAGCCGAACTCGACTCGTCGGACAGAATTCGTTGGGTCAACACTCCCCTCAAGCAAGCTCTTCCCAATATCAAATGGGAAGGTGCGCGCCTTCAGGACGTCGTGCGAAAAGACGACCAGCATCGACTGCGAGCGCTGCGAGCCCAGCACGCCTCCGGTGTTGTGATCCCCTTTGCCGTCCATCTGCCCAATGGAGAGCAAACGGAGCTGGACCCTTCGCCGTGGTACAACGAACAAGGCGAGTTGGTCGGGACTTCTCTTCTCTTTCGAGCCGTCAGAAACACGGCCGAGCAAGAGAGCCGAGCCAACGAACTCTTCTGCATGTACAGCTTAGCGACCTCACTCGGTCAGGCTGCAACAGTCGAGGAAGCGCTCAGCACAGCGCTCAAGCGCACCACGGAGCTTCTGGACCTTCCCGCAGGTGGTGTCACCCTGGATTATGAGGGATTTCAGCTCTCTGAGGTCTACTACCGCGACGGTGAAGAATCCGAGGAGTTGGCCACTCACTTCAAGAGAATGATCCGGGGCTTTCCAGCCAACAAAAAGGCTCTGGTCCAAAGAAAGATCGATGGCGACAATTTTCTAGCCCCCTTTGACTTTCAGGGCTACGCCGTGGTTCCGATTGAGATCGGTGAAAAGAGAGCTGGCGGACTCTGGCTGCTGGCTCAAGATAAGGGCCGCTTCGCCCGGGAGACTGTGTCCCTGCTGATCTCCATTGTGAATCAACTCTCAGTCATTGTAGAGAACCTTGCTCACACCGCCGCCATGCTCAACGCCGAGGGGGAGAAACGCCGTTTTTATAAAGATGCTCTCTGCGCCGTTACCCGAGGTAAACTCTCTCTCTCGGAGCGCGAAGAACTCGAGGTGGCCTGGAACGAGGCCGGTCTAGACAAAGGAAGCGTGGAGATCACCGAGACCAAAGATGTGCCCAAAAGCCGTCGATTCGTAGAGGCAGCACTCGCCGATGAGGATCTCTCGGAAGAGAAAATCCAGGATGCAGCTCTGTGCTCCACGGAAGCCGTCGGCAACGTTGTCAAACACGCCGATTTCGGCAGCATAGCCGTGCGCACCAACGACAAGGCCGTCACCATACGCATCGCTGACCAGGGACCGGGCATCGATTTCGCCCATCTGCCCAACGCCGTTCTCAAGGGAGGCTTCTCAACCGCGCCCTCCCTGGGAATGGGCTACTCCATCCTTCTGGAAATGATGGACCACGTTCACCTATCCACCGATCACAGTGGAACAGTTTTATTGCTCGAGATCCATAAACAAGAAGCGGACCCACTGGCTGCATTTGCCCACCTTTTGGAGGGTGACTTCTAGATCCAGAGGATTCACATTGATAGACGAGAATTGACACTGGCGCGAGAATGACTGATTTTCTAGACAATATCGTTTCGGCATGGAACGACGAAGAAGGCGAGAAAGAATCGGAGGTTTATCCCGATGAAACCAACTCGCCCAATATTAATATTCTGATTCGTGCCGGCCGGAAGTTTCTGGCCGGTAAGCTCTCTCCCGAAGACTTCCTCAAGGAGGTCGATGCCACCGCCGATAGACTAGAAAAAGCTCTTGGAGAGCTACAGGCCTACGCCGAAAATTTACCGGATGACGACCCAGCCAAAGAACTGGCTGAACAGTCCGAGATCGCCTACGAAGAGTTTGGCCACGGCCTTGAGGAGATGGAAAAGTCCACTCCCGAAAGCGTCGAACACGGGATCGACCTCTGCATCGAGGCCGCCTACAAGCTTGAGTATCTCAACCAAAACTATATCGAACTCGAGCAGCGAGCCATGATGGTAGAGTGCTTGCGCTGCTCTCATCCCAACCCGCCCGGCCGCGATACCTGCGAGAGTTGCGGCGCGACTCTACCCACGGCCATGCGGGAAGCATCAGCCGAAAACCCCGGTTACTCCAACGAGTTAGTGATGGTGCCCAAAGAGTACCTCGAACTCTACGATGCCTGCGACAAAGTCGCTGCCGGAGAGTTGCCGGTAGAAGACTGGC
>CAZVVF010000391.1:0-4964 GCA_964630575.1 uncultured Burkholderiales bacterium
GGCAAAGAGGGAGCCCGGCTTCTCTCGGATCGTCCTCGGAGTCGAACCGAAGAACTCCCCTGGCTTGGGCAGTGATAGAGAGACCGAGGGCCCTTCCTCGGGATCGCCTTCCTCGGGATCGCCTTCCTCGGGATCGCCTTCCTCGGGGTCGTCTTCCTCGAACTCCTCTTCCTCAAGTTGCATCATTCGAAAGAGTTCAGCAGGATCGGGCAAGGCGTTGTCGCTCGAGGTCGACACCTCGTCTATGGGCGATGACGCTGAGGAGTTGCGCTCCTCTTCCTCACGCTGCATCCTTTCGAACAACTCCATGGGGTCGGGAAGCTGTGAGTCGCCGCTGTGATCGTGAGAATGCGGATCGCTCATTCGCGCCGCCTATGGTCTGGCGCGAAGCCGTCGATGATCTGAGTGTCGAAGTTTCCACTAGCGAGTACCCAGCGATCGCTAAGCCTCTGGCCAAGGAGGGGAGAAAGACAGAGAAATGCGACGCCAAGAAGTCTCTTTCTCACCTTATATCGCAGTCTCTCCATAAGAATAAATCGTTCACGTCCAGAGCAAAACTTCGGTGCCAATCGGGAAATTCCGCACCGAAAGGAAAAAAGAAACCTGCCTTTATTGAACCCTTGCCAACTCGGGATGAGAAGGATATCTGGCCGACCCGGCACACGCCCTTTTATGGAGATAGCCAGAGGCGACACTCTCAAACTCGAACGTTGGCGAAGGTCAACGTTCTTCGTGATGCTGATCGGCTACATGGGATACTACCTATGCCGAGGGAACCTCTCTGCGGCCTTCCCGCTGCTCAGTGACACTTTTGGCTACAGCAACTCGGAACTCGGTCTTTTGGCCTTTTATTCCGAACTCGCTTACGCCACAGGAAAATTCGTCAACGGCCCCCTGGGCGACAAAGTTGGAGGGAGGTTCATCTTCCTTCTCGGCATGGCCGGGGCTGTGGTCTTCAACCTGCTCTTTTCGCTGGGCTCGAGCCTGAGCTACTTCGTTACAGTCTGGTGCTTGTGCCGCTATTTTCTCTCCATGGGTTGGGGAGGTCTGGCCAAGACACTGGGAGCCTGGTACGAACCGGAAAGAAACGGCACCGTGATGGGCTTGATCAGCATCAACTTTCAGTTCGGAGGGGTCTTGGCGACTCTCTTTGCCGGTTTTCTGGTGGCTCAAGGAGTTGGCTGGAAGGGCCTTTTTGTCTATCCCGCCATGGTCCTGAGTGTGATCTGGGTTTGGTCCTTCCTGGCCTCGCGAGGATCGCCTCAAGATGTTGTTCCGGGAACAAATTTTGGCCGCAGCGAAGGCTCCAAGCACGCCATCTTCGAGGACGAATATCACAACGCTCAGGTCTCGGTGAAGGCGATCATCAAGACACTCTTCGGAATAGAGCTCTTTCGACTGCTGCTGGTCTACAGTTTCTTCACCACGCTGCTGCGCTCCATTTTTATTTTTTGGATGCCTAAGTTCTTTGTGGACTTGGGCTTGGGCACGTCGGCGGCCATCGTAAAATCAGCCTTGTTTCCCCTGCTGGGATGTATCGGGACCATCTGGTTAGGCTGGTACACCGACAAGCACGCCAAAAACGGAGACCGAGCGCGCGCCATGTGGATGATGCTGCTGGCTCTGACCTTTTGCTTGCTCGGTATATCCTACGCCGTGGCTCGATTCCCCAACCAAGATCTCATTCTTGGCCTAACCGGTCTTTGCGGTTTTTTTCTCCTGGGCCCCTACTCCATGAGCTCTGGCTGTCTGACCCTCGACATCGCAGGGTCTCGTGGCGCGGGAAGTTGTACAGGCATCATCGACGGTATCGGTTACATCGGCGGGGCCCTCTCTGTTTGGGGGGCCGGTCGAATCTCCGATGAACTAGGATGGTCGGAGGTGTTCTTGGTTCTGGCTGGTTTTTCCGTGGTCTCCACGATGTCGGCCTATTGGATGAGCCTCGGATTTCAGAGACGAGCCGCCGAAAGCGCGGATGATCACAGTTCGAACACCCTCCCCTGAGCCCCCTCGCCTACGATTCTCAAGCGATAGAAACCGTTGTCTTCCAAGCGAGTCAAGAGCCGCTCTAGCAGACCACCCACCCGACGGCTGCCCACGATCTCCGAAAGTTCCGCCTCGCTGAGACGGCTGTAGCGCAGCAGGGCCTCAAGAACTCGGCGTTCTTTGAGTGTGACCTCCACCGGGAGTCGGACCTCTCGGCTCACACCGAGGACGGTCTCCTGGCGGATCGTCCTCTCATCCACGGCCTCGCTCTGCTGCAGCGCGAAAAGACGGTTCAAACGCTCCCTATCGACGATCAAGGTCTTCTGGTCCATGGAGGTCGACAGAACGACCTCGTCGTCGACCCTCAAGATAGAGTCCATCTGGGCGAGTATCTCCCTGAGTCGTAGCACAGGCAAGCCGATCCGATCCATCACACTCGTGATGGGGACCTGCCCACCACCATCGCAAACGATCTTGAGAACCTGACCGAGCGTGACGATCGGTGGGCGACTGTTCTTGTGCTTCTGGTAGGCCGCCAAAAAACGGGTGGAGTTCAAGAGCCTCTCCACAAGGTCATCAGGAGAGACCTCTGGGGGCGCTGGAGTCTCGCTACTGACCAGTTCAGAGCTTTTCTCAACGGCCATCTGCAGCAACTTTTTGAACTGGCCGCGGAACTCTCGGGGAACTCCGCCCTGCCAACAGACATCTCCCTCAACGACAATCTGGCAAGTGGCAGGCGCCTTTTGCCCCTCGGACAAGAGGTCGAGCCAGCCTCCTTGATGTTGAATCTTACCGTTGCGAATCAGAACAAAGCCGGGGGTGGCCTGAGCTTGACAATGATAGATACAGGCCTTGGCACGTTGGCCCGACTTCTTCAAGGCCACCTTGGCCAAACGCTGTCCCTGGGGCTTGAAGGCCGTCGCTGGGAGGTGCTCTTCCAAGACCCCGAGGCTAGCATCGGGGTCCGTCCACAAAAGTACCACACCGTTCTCTTCGAGCGGGACCAAGCGACTTCGCTTGAGCTTTCCGTCGAAGGCGTAGCTCGCCACCTTCTGCCCCACCCGAGTGGCAGCGTCGATGCGCCGACCTCCGGGGAGCTTTTTGATGAGCGAGGCCAACTCTTTGGGGACAATTTTCACACCCTGGCAAACCAGCTTGACCGATCTTTTGCCTCGTCTGAGGGTGTACGAAGAGTCCGTCTTGGCAAGATAAGCGAGCAACGGCTGGAAGCCGCTCGGGCTCGTTTTCTTCCCCGAGGACACGCGGGGGGCGTGATCTGTGACCGCTGCAACCCCTGGTCGGATGGCCGGCAAAGGCGATTCCTGAATCTTGCTCTTCATACTGGTTCCACTCAAACTCATTTTCCCCAATCCTAAACCGGTGCCGTCTCCAGAAAGAGAGCGTTGACCAACTCCAGACTCGACTCCACAGCCGTGGCACCGAGATCGAATATCTGATCGTGCTCGACTTCCAGGCGCAGGCTATCCGGCAGCAATTCCCCAAACTTCACGGTGCTCTCTGGCAACTCACCCTTACTCGCGATCTGAATACCGCCCTTGAAAAATTCTGAGTCAAACCCGCTCTTTTGAGCCCGCGTCAACTCGTGCCAACTTTTCAGGTCGCAGTTGAGTTGTATCCTGCGAGCGTTGCTGGTGGCATCTGTGCCGAGCCAGCCTGAGAAGGCGGTTGCCAAAGTTCGATTGATCTTGGTTCCAGCCCAAGTTTCCATGACCAAGCTACGATTGCCTTCACTCCCCTTTTCCCAAAGGACGGCTCGCTCCGGGTCCAAATATCGATAGCTCGAGCGCAACTCTTGCAGCGCTTGCTGAGCCTTGGAACCCAGAAAGACGAGAGGTTCACTCTCGGTCAAAATCGCTCTCATCTCGCGGCAAAGCTCAAAGGAGAGCCCGCCTGACTGACCGCTCCAACGGAGGGTCTTTCCACCCATCGAGGGTACCACGGTGAGAGTGTCCGTGCGATGGTCCAAGGCCTTGGCTTTCCAACTTCCACCGCCCAAGATGAAAGCGCACTTCTCGCTCCAAAGCTCTAGGGCCTGACCGCTATCGATGCTACCCACCTGGCGACCATCAGCGGTTTTGACGGTTACGCTCTGGGTTCCAGAGAACACCGACAGGAGCTCCAAAAAGTGGGACCGGCCGAAGCGCTTCTCCGTGCGCGCAGCCAGCAAGATTCGTCCGTCTGCCCGGTAGCACCACTCTTGCTCCAAGAGGTGCGAGAGGACCGAGGCCTTCTCTGAGCGGGTGATATCCCGGAAACAGCCGGGGTTGCCGATGGCTTGCCAGAGTCGGTCCTCGGCCAGGCCTCCGTGGCGCAGAATGTGCAGTAAGATCTGCTGAACAAGAACAGGAAAACAGCGGGTACTGGGCTGGACATTCTCCACCTTCTTGGCGATGGCCAAGCGAATGAGAGCCAGCGACTGTAAGAACGAGTCCTCGGTGTCCGTGACAAAGACCATATGCCCCATAGTGTCCTTGCGTCGGCCGGCCCGGCCGAAGCGTTGCAAGAATGCCGATACCGTGCTGGGAGCCCCCAACTGAAAAACCCGGTCAATGTCTCCCACGTCGAGCCCCAACTCCAAAGTCGAGGTACACACGATGGCCTGTGGCCTCCGCCGAGCACCGTTGCTCTCCTTGAAAGCCAACTCGCTCTTCTCCCTCAACTCCTGGCTGAGACTACTGTGGTGAGCCAGAGCATCGATGCCACGGGCTTCGAGATGATGGCGAATCTGCTCAGCTTGGCGACGAGAATCGACGAACAGCAGGCTCTTTGGAACCGAACGCATGAGTTGGGCCAGCACTCCGGCGCACAGTTCCGCTTCTGTACCAACCGGGTGAACCTCGATCCTTCGACGACTCTTGGGCGCCGACAGAGACGGGTCGACCAGGGTCCTCTCGGTGTTTCTCTCACCGCTCAACCAAGCTAGCAACTCGGTGGGATTACCCACAGTGGCCGAGAGT
>CAZVVF010000392.1:0-4943 GCA_964630575.1 uncultured Burkholderiales bacterium
TTGCGTCAACGCTTTCAGGTCGACGCTCCCAATGGCCCTGAACTGGTCAAAAAACTCACTCCCCCCCTCGACCCGAGCGATGGACGAGGGGTCGAACGAGGGGTCTTGAAACCTTGATCGGTCGCGAAAGTGACATTTTCCTTGACACCAGCCTCCCGGTCTCGTAGTATTCCGCAGATATCATTCTAAGATTTTTATGAGGAGTTCACCATGTCTCAAATAACCGTCAGCGCTTTAAAGCGTGACAGCGCCGGTAAGGGAGTTGCCCGAAAGCTCCGCGCCCAAGGACGGATTCCCGGAGTCCTCTACGGCAGGGATGCGAGTCCGATTCTGTTCTCTATTGACGAGAAGTCCATGTCTGCCCAGATGAAAGAATACGGCCTGAACACGATCATCGTGTTGGACCTAGAAGGAAAGCAGTACACCTGCATGATCGCGGAGTATCAAAAAGACGTCTTTCAGAGACATCTACTCCACATCGATTTCAAACTGGTGGACCTCGATTCCAAGGTCGTCGTCAAGGTGCCGATCAATTTGATTGGCGACAGTGCAGTTCGCAGCCGAGGCGGCATTGCCCAGCTTTATCTCCGAGAGTTCAGAGTTCGCGTCAAAGCGACCGAAATTCCCCAATCTATTCCCCTCGACATCACAGATATGCACCCAGGTGAGAGCCGCAAACTCGCCTCTGTGGAGCTACCTGACAACTTGGAAAAAATGGATCCGCCTTCAACGCAGGTGATCAATATTCTCGCCCCTCGCGCCTTGGCAGCGGCTCGCTCGCTAACCGCCGACGGTGAAGAAGCCGAAGAAGAAGCATAGGAGTCCCGGTCCTTTCAAAGGACTGTGACTTCTAACTTTTAGGGTAGTACTCTTTTTGCGATTACTCGTAGGTCTAGGTAACCCGGGCCCAAAGTATGTGGCGACTCGCCACAACTTTGGGTTTCTTCTGTTAGATAGAGTGAGTGAAACCTTGAAGGCCTCTGGCTCTTTTTCTCTGCTAGGCTCCGGTGAAGTACCGGGGCTCGCCAAATGGGAGCGATACCAAAAAGGCGAAGAGACTTCACTCTTGCTTTGGCCGCTGACCTTCATGAACTTGTCGGGAAGGGCCGTGTCACAAATTCTAAGCTCCCCTTCACAAACAACGACCTGCACCCGTCGCGACGTGCTGGTGGCCATCGACGACCTCAGTCTGCCTTTGGGGCGGGTTCGATACCGAACAAAGGGATCGTCCGGTGGACACAACGGACTCAAGAGCGTGGAGGCGGAATTGGGCCACGCGGATTACTCTCGTCTCAAACTGGGAATAGGAAGTCCAGAACCCAGCGACACGGTCGTCGATTACGTTCTCTGCCCATTCTCCGATGCAGAGCGCGAAGTCGTTGACGAAGTGGTATCCTTCGCTGCTCCCAAAATGGTAGAGTGGTTGGACCGAGCACCGGATTCACAGCTCTCTCAATCGCTCAACGGTTGGACGGCCTCCGGGCGACTGTCCGCCGTGAGTTCTCCGGACGAAAGGGCAAAGACTTCAGAGTGAGATCACAGAGAACAACGTCAATTCTCTCCTTGGTGAGCCGTGTCGCTCTCATTTTTTTGACTTGTCTCTATCCCGCCTGGGCCTCTCCTTTGTCCATTGAATCCCCGCCACTGAAAGTTCTCAAGAACGTTCCTTTCCAGATCGAGATCAAGAACATTGGGCCCACCGAACAGACGCTTCAGTGGACCTCTCGCGAGGCGACTCAAGAGGGCCAGGCTTCTGGTTCTCTGACCGTTCCAGCCCAAGGCTCCACGAAGCTTGAACTGCGCACCGTAGACGACTCCTCGAGCTGGAGCGTTGAACTCCACAATCAAGGCGAAACCCTGGAGGCCTCTGGGAAGGCCATGTCGGGATGGTTGTCACTGATCCCGCCCTTGATCGCCATTGGACTCGCTCTCTTGACGAAGCAAGTTTTGCCCTCCCTTTTGGCTGGTATCTTCAGCGGGGCGCTGCTGCTCTACGGAGGACTTTTTCAAGCTTTCACGGCGACTCTCGACACCTTCCTGGTGGAATCGATCATCGGCAACGACCACGCCTTCATCCTCCTCTTCACGATGGCGCTCGGTGGAATGGTGAGTCTCGTGTCGGCATCCGGTGGAATGCAAGGCATGGTAGACCGCCTGAGTCGATACGCCAAAACCCCGGCCTCGACCCAACTGGTCACCTGGCTTATGGGAATCGCCATATTCTTCGACGACTACGCCAACACGTTGCTGGTTGGTCAGACCATGAAGCCGGTCACAGACAAACAGAATGTTTCTCGCCAAAAACTCGCCTACCTAGTGGACTCCACCGCTGCCCCCATCGCCAGTATCGCGCTTATCTCCACCTGGATAGGCTACGAGATGAGCCTGATCGAAGACGGTTTCAAGGCGCTCTCCATTGACCGGAACGTGTACACGGTGTTTTTGCAATCGATCGTACACCGATACTACGCCGTTTTTGCTCTGGTTTTTGTTTTTGCAGTCGCCTACTTCCATCGAGACTTCGGTCCCATGCTCAAAGCTGAGCGAGACGCGCTCGAAGGCCGCGACCTCAACAGAAAAGAGATCGATGCCGACCTTGAGGACCTGGCCCGCGCTGAGACCTGGGGCCGAAGCATGTGGGACGCGATACTCCCTGTGGGGGTGGTGCTCTTTGGAACCATCGGGGGACTGGTCTACACGGGGCTTGAAAAACTAGGTTCCTACCCCACCGACGGGTCGACGATCCAGAATCTAGGGACCCTCATCTCCTCTGGAAATTCTTTTGAAGCGCTCCTGTGGGCGGCCGCGGGCGGCGGTCTGGTAGCGGGTCTGATGGTCAAGATTCGATACCGAGTCAGTCTGGAAAAGATCACCGAGGTCTATCTCAAGGGTGTTAGCCACATGATGAGCGCTTGCATCGTCTTGGTCTTGGCCTGGGCCATAGGAAACGTTTGTCAGCAACTCTTTACTGGAAATTTTTTGGTGGAGTTGGCCAGCAGCCGACTCTCCTCCGAACTCTTGCCCACCGTCACCTTTCTCTTGTCCGCCGCGGTAGCGTTTTCCACCGGGACTTCCTGGGGAACCATGGCGATCGTCATGCCGTTGGCCATCCGGTTGGCCTACGAACTTCCAAAAGAGGTCGCCATGAATGCGGAACTGAGTGAGATCATCCTGATTTCGACGATTGCAGGCGTTCTGGCCGGGTCCACTTTTGGAGACCATTGTTCGCCCATTTCAGACACCACGATAATGTCGAGTTTGGCCAGTGGGTGCGATCATATCGAACACGTTCGGACACAGATTCCGTATGCGGTGACAACCGCCGCTCTCGCCGTATTTTTGGGCACGCTTCCAGCGGCCTACGGTGTTAATCCTTGGATTTTGAATGTGATTGGGATTGTAGCCTGCTTCCTAATCGTTCGTTTTGTAGGCAAACCGGTCTCGGGGGAAGAGAGGGGTAAAGCTTGATCGACGTCGGCTGGCAAGGTTGGGTTATTTTCAATGCGGTGGTGCTATTTATGCTGCTGCTCGATCTGGGGGTTTTTCACCGCAAGTCAGAGCGGGTAACGGTTCGTGCAGCGCTCGGATGGACCGTGTTCTGGGTGGCTCTATCGATGGCTTTCAACGGATGGGTGTGGTCGAGTTTCGGCCAGGAGAAAGGCCTCGAATTTCTGGCGGGATACATTCTCGAAAAATCACTGTCCGTTGACAATCTCTTCGTTTTCCTCCTGATATTCAGCTATTTCAAAGTGCCTCCTGAACTGCAACATCGGGTTCTCTTCTTCGGCATCGTCGGAGCCTTGGTTCTTCGAGGAGGATTCATCTATCTCGGTGCCACTCTGGTTCATCAGTTCCACTGGATTCTCTACCTCTTCGGGGCCTTTCTCGTGTTCAGCGGCTTTAAGTTGCTGTTTGTTGGCGACGACGACGAGCAGGATCCTGAGAACGCCATTGTCAAGGCGATTAGAGCGCGGATCCAGTTGACCGACGGTTTCCGTGACGACAAGTTTTTCGTACGGGAGAATGGGGCGCTTTTAGCGACTCCCCTGTTTCTCGTTCTGATAGCCGTGGAGACCTCGGATGTTCTGTTCGCCGTGGACTCTATCCCAGCGATCTTTGGCGTAACCGACGACACCTTCATCGTCTACACCTCCAACGTGATGGCGATCTTGGGCTTGAGGGCTCTCTACTTTGCCCTGGCTGGCCTTTTGGAGTATTTTCACTACCTCAACTACGGCTTGGCCCTGGTGCTTATTTTTATCGGCGTCAAGATGCTTGGGGAGAGTTATTTTAGCCTGAGTATCCTGGTAGAACTCTCCATCATCGGCGCCCTGTTGGTCGGCTCGGTGCTGGCCTCGGTCTTCTTTCCCAAGCGCCCGGAGAACACGGATTCGGAAGACGCCGAGGTATGAGAGCCTATTCAAAGAAGCCGCTTTGCGCCTTGCTCCTGCTGCTGACACTGGCCCAGCAGGCAGCCGCCGAAAGGCCCTGGTTCTACCCGGTGGCTTCATCAAAAAAATACGTCAACCCGTACCTCACGCCGCGCCGCGCCCTCAAGGGGGAGTGGAGTCCGCGCTTTGAAGGGCAACTCGTTCTGTGGGTCGGGGTGGCCTCTTCGGTGCACAAGGAGGAACCTCAGAGCCTCCGACTCTCGGTCGACTCTGAGTCGATACCTGTCCAGTTCAGCCGGAAAGTCAAGAATCTCCAAGCCGACAGAGACGGCGCGACGGTCGCTATCAAAGGATTCGTTAGACGAACAGAAGACGGCCGCGTCTACCTCGAGGGCCGATCGGTCATCCCTTGGCGCCCCCGAGGTGGATTCGAGAAGCAGGAGCCACTCCTGAGCCAGTGGATCGCCTTTCAGCGTCCCGAGCTCAACGAGGATGTTAGGGCAACGATCCGTGATGCCATTGTTCGAGAGTCCAAAGCTTACGGTGTCGATC
>CAZVVF010000393.1:0-4913 GCA_964630575.1 uncultured Burkholderiales bacterium
AGGGCCGAGGCTCGAACCACGAGGTCAACAAGGATCAACACCCCGTAGCCAACGCGCAGAAGGGCTAGAGAACGCAGGTCCAATCCGAACGCTTCCACCGACCATCGGCTGTACCATTTGTAGAATCTATCTCTGTACAATTGCCCCCGCTCCGCGCAGTCGTTCCGCTGCCCGCTCACCATTATAGCAAACGAGTGAGGAAGAAAGAGTTTGCCTTGCGAAGTCTCTGCTGTGACGTTCAAACAGCGGTTAATAGTTCCAGTGTTTGCTTTGATGGCGGCCTTTACCTTGCTACTTTCAACCTCCGTTCCGTCCTTGCGGAGTTGCCGCTTTAGCCTCAATCCAAGCGGCAACACTCCTCTGGCCGGGGTCTGTCTGCTGGAAGCCTCCGAACCCGTCACCGTGGAAAGGATCATCATAGAGGGCGGGCTGGCCCACGACCTGTCTCGAGTGCCAGCCGAGGCCTCCCGAAAGATCGAGGTGCCCATCCTGGGTTTGAGGCCGGACCGTACCCATCGCGTGAGGGTGGAGCTGCGAACTCGGAGCGGCCGTCGAATCGTAACACCACCGGTTGAGTTCAAGACCGACCCGCTGCCGGCTGGGTTTCCAACGATCTCGGAAAAATACCACCGAACCGGCAGCCAGAGAGGCTTCATTCTGTGTGCGCTGGCTGACTGGTCCGAGGAGTCTATGAGTGCGCAGGGGCGCTATCTCGCCATTTTTGATACCTTTGGCCAGGTGCTTTGGTATCAGCCGACCGAGCAGACCTACAGTCGGGTACGAATGATCGAAAACGGCCACCTTGTGACTCTCGAAGAGGGTCGTGGCGCCTTGGTTGAGAGAAACCTATTGGGGACCGTTGAGCGAGTCTTTCGCGCTCCCTCTAGCGAGCCTGAGGTCCACTATCCTGATTTTGAGGTGGACTCGCAGGGCACTCGGCTTTGGCTTCTGGTGATGCAGAAGGCGGGAGCTTTGTGGGACAGCTCGGTGCTCTCGCTGGACCATCGGGGGGCCATCCTTCAAAGGACCTCGTTGTCCAGAATGCTCTCACCAGGCGAAGACCTGGGCAAGGGGGCCTCGCTGGCTCTAGACCGCTCCGGTCTACGAGCGCTGGTGACTCTGCCTGTGAGGGATACTGTCCTGGAGGTCGATCTTGGGAGGGACAGTCTGCTTTGGCTAATGGCCTCGGATGGAGAGTGGCACCACTCTCTCAAACCTTGGCTTCTCACTCTCACGGCTGGAACCGAGTCTCCCCAAGGGCTGCTCTCGGCCACTTGGGCCAAGAACGGTGGCCTGCTTCTTCTGGAGCAGAGCACAAGGCCCAGGGTCCTGGAAATTCTCGTGGATCTGACCCAGAGAACGCTGACTCAGCTTCAGGAGTATCGCAGCCGCCCCCTCTACGCGTCGGGATGGGTTGGCGAGGTTGCCGAGCTTGCCGAAACTCAAAATCTTC
This sequence comes from uncultured Burkholderiales bacterium, assembly GCA_964630575.1. GTDB lineage: Bacteria > Vulcanimicrobiota > Xenobia > Xenobiales > JADMJV01 > JAEXNA01. The sequence continues at coordinate 1,454 of CAZVVF010000393.1, forward strand.
AGATCACCGAGTGCGGGCGTCCTGAGGGTGAGACCTATCAATCCCGGATCCTGGAGTTCAGCAGAGAGCGGCCGTCCAAGGCGTTTCTCGAATTGACGCTCAAGGGTCGCCAGGGGACCGGCTGTTACGTGGCCCGAAGTCAACGATTGAGGAGTCTCTATGGCTCTAAGGGGCGTTCCTTCTGACTCTGTCTTTTGCCGAGGGCATCCCTCAGCCGTCGAAACGAGCGGGCCAGGTTTTCGGAACTGTCTGCTGGGAGCGTTCTCTCGGGCAGAGCCGGTGGGTTCGGGATGGAGATGCTGCGGGATGTCAGGGACACAGAGATGACGCTCTCCTCTAAACTGGTGTTCGGCCAGTCGTCCTCACTGGTCGTTTCGATCTTCGGGGAGCCTTCGTGGGTCTGTGCTAGCTGTTCTGGGGATGGTCTCTCGTGGAGGCTGGCCAGAAGTGCTTGAGCGAGTTGGAGTCGCTCTTTCCAAGGAAGCTCGAGGGCCTTTTTTTCAAACTCTTGCCACGTCATGAGACGGTCCTGACCTCAAAGCTCTCCGCGACCGGGAGTTGGATTTTCGTTGTGAAGCCGCACGACCCCAATGGGAGTTTCGTCTAGTTTGGGAGCCGCTTTCAGCGAGGCGAGAAGAAACTCGGAGTAGGAATCGTTCTTCACTGCGCGCGGGAGTCGCGGCCACAGGAGATTGTGCAAGTGATGGAGGTGATAGCTCGGGATTTCGGGGAAGAGGTGATGCTCCAAGTGGTAGTTCTCGTTGAGCAGAAGAAAGCGCACAACCGGGTGGGCGTGGATAGAGCGACTGGCCAAAAGCGGGTCTTCGGAGACGGCTAGTCCGTGTTGGGTGAACCCGCGCATGTTGACGAGCCAGCCAACGATAAGAATCGGGATTCCGTGGTAGAAGGCTAGCTGAGCGGGTGAGAAGTGAGCCCAGAGCGAGCCGTAGAGGGCGAGCAAAAATGCATACTCTGCACAGAGGCGACTCCGTTCTTGGAGCGTCGCGTACTTCCAGGCTTGATGCGGGATCATGATGAGGTAGAGCAAGGAGCCTACGGCGAGCCTCATCCCGTGCAGCATCCATACGATTCGCCGTGAGTTTGTGTAGTTGTTGTAGTCGTCTGGGTCGCTCGCCTCGCCCAAGAAGTCGTGATGGCGCAGATGCATGATCTTGTAGGCGGTGTAGGAGATCCCAACTGTGGAGCCGAGCAAGACGGCGAGGAGATCGTTGCCGGAGGGATGACCCACCAGGGTGTTGTGCATGCCTTCGTGCAAGAGCAAAACGAAAGCGTTGAGCGCCACCACGCAAAAGAGTGCACCAACAGCGTAGGAGAGAGCCGTGCTCTCTTTGCTGTGATGGATGAGGACCAGACCGACCACCCAGAAGGCCACAAAGGTCAACACTTCAGCAGAGCGTTTGGCCGGTTTCAAGCGACGGAGTTCGCCGACCTCAGACTCGATTCCGAGGCTGAGTTCTCGTCGCATTTTCAGTGTCTCTTCCACCTGGGAAGAGTTCGTTGGCCACAGAGAAGGTCCTCGGGTGGGCTCAGTCTTGCGCTTGGGGCTGCTTGACCTGGGCGAGTCCAAGGTCCCAGCAGATGCGATACAAACAGGGTACGACCAGAACGATCAAGATGGTGGAGGCCATGAGTCCAAAACAAACGGCGTTGGCTAGAGGGATGAGGATCTGAGCCTGCAGGCTCTTTTCAAAGAGCAGCGGCAGAAGTCCGGCGATGGTGGTGATCGAGGTGAGGAATATGGGAAGAAAGCGTCGCTTCACACTCAGTCGGATGGCTTGGTCGATGTCGACGCCGTCGGCGAGCAGACCCTTGAGATGGAGCACGAGCAGAATGGAGTCGTTGACCACCACGCCACCTAGAGAGAGAAAGCCCATGACCGAAGGCAGGCTGAGTGAGAGCCCAAAGAGGTAGTGGCCCCAGATGACACCGACCAGGGAGAAAGGGATAGCGGTCATGACCACGAGGGGTTCGAAGTAGGAACGGAACTGGTAACTCAAGAGGAAGAACACTCCCAGCAGACCAAAAAGACCAGCTTTGGCCATGGAGGCCCCGGTTTTGGCACCGTCCTCGGCCCGACCCGCGATGGTCATCTCCAGGCCCGGGTATCGCTCTTGGAGCTTGGGTAGACCGTCGGCCTTGAAGGCTTGAATAACACTGGTTCCGGTGACGATCCGTTCGTCTGCATCACCGGCTACGGTAATGGCGAGTTGCCCATCGACGGAGGCGATCCGCGACCAGTCTCGACCCATGCTCTGGTCTACGAAGGTCTCCAGCGGTGCCATCGAGCCGTCTCCCAAGAGGGCTTCAAAGTTGTCCAAGGATTGGCTGGTTCTTTCCTTCTGAGCGAGTCGGACCTCGACTTCATGGGAGATACCGTCCATTTGGAATTGGTAGGCCTCAGTTCCCTGAAAGGCGGTCCGGAGCTGATTGCCGAGTTGAGCCCCATCGAGTCCGGCCGCCAGGGCACCCGGTTTTTGACGGATCTCCAGGCTTCGGCGCCCTTTTCGGACGTCGGCGGTGAGGTTCGAGACGCCCTGATAGGTGGCGAGTTCATGGACGGCGTCTTCGCTCGCCTCGGCCAACTGTTCGAGGGGCAGACCGGTGAAGCGCAGTTCAATCTCACGGCCTCCCGGGCCGATGGAGGGTTCGGAATAGGTAAGGCTGACCTGGTCGGGGAAGTCGCCTACGCGATGCCGCCAATCGTCGAAGAGAGCTTGTAGGCGAACATCGCGATCTTGGGATGGTTGAAGCCGAGCTGTGATAGTGGCGAGGTTCTCGCCGGTGTTGTAGGCTTCGGTATTCTGACCGTATTCCACGTAGATCTTCTGGATGAAAGGATGATTGGGGGAGAGAGCCTTCTCGGAGTCGAGCAGACCTTGGACGATTTTTCCCACGGCGGCTTCGGTGACTCGTAGGGGCGTTTCCGGGGCGAGTTGCAGGCGCGCTACAACGACATCACCCTCCAGAGCGGGAAAAACATCGGCTTTCACGGTGCCGCCCGCGATGAGAGAGATGGTGGCTACGAACAGACCCAAGGCGATTCCCAGAGTGAGGTACCTCAAGCGACTGAGCAGACCTACGATGGGAACCAAGACTTTGTCTTCAAAGAGTCCTACAGCGCGATCCACGTGTCGGCGCCAGCCCCTGTCTCCACGGTTCTTGAGGGCGTGACTCAAGTGATTGGGCAGAATTAAGAACGCTTCGACGAGCGAGACGACAACCACCAAGATCAGCATCAAAGGAAGGGAGCGAAGGATCTTACCTATGTCCCCGGCCACAAAGGCCAGGGGACCCAGCACGCAGCAGGTGGTGATGAAAGAGGCGAAGACGCCCGATCCCACGGCTTTGACCCCTTCGATAGCGGCCTGGTCGGCGGGCAGACCGGCGTTGCGGCGCTCATTGATGCTCTCAGCGATAACAATGCCGTCATCCATCAAAA
>CAZVVF010000394.1:0-4909 GCA_964630575.1 uncultured Burkholderiales bacterium
GGAGGATGCCCATCAGAAATTCATGAAGGATCTCAATTTTCCGCCACTCGGCGATCGAGACCAGACTCTCTTTAGCTACTCTGAGGAGGTCCGCGAAGTGGGAAGCGAGCATCTGGTTGGCTACTATTTTGTGACCGTTGATACCAGTTGGTCCAAACGCCGTTCTAATCCCATGGAAAACTTTCCGCCCATCATCACGGTGACATCGAAGGGTGTGCTGGGGTCAGACATCAGGAAACCCGCAGCCACGAGTCGCCTAAAGATGGAGATCGAGGTGGACATAAACGATCCACCGACTCAACCCATGCGGCTCACCGACTGGGTGGAAGATGGGGAACTCCCGACTGTGGCACCACCGGCCCCCTTCTAGGCCGAAACCTGATACAGGTCCCCAGAGGAAGCTCGAAAAGCTAGCCTTTGTCTGACTTCTTGCTCACTCCGGCCTCACTGTATCGCGGTTGGCATCGGGGGCATCCTCATTGTAGCGCATACGCTCGAAGGAGGGCTCAAGCTTACTGTCGACCCTCGACACGGCACCGTTTTTCTTCCTGAATGTGACCGTGAGCGATGGCGTATCCTTGGCCAGACCGGCTACACTGTGAACCTCACCTTGACAGTAGAGCTTCACAGTCTCGGCGGGACTTATCTCCATGGCATACACACCGCCGGCGTCACATTCTGGTAAAGTCATCAAGTAGTCGCCTTTTAGCTCTGCGAGGGAGGTTGGAAACTCTTTTGTGTCCCCAGCGTACATCTCTACGGCCAGGGCATAGTTCGACAGGTTAGAGGAACAGGCTCTCGCGGCTCCAAGGTTCGGCTGCCTCCGGCGTTGACAACCCGATAGTCCGCTGAAAAGGAGTACAGATAAGCTGAAAGCGCAGAATTTAGAAACCATTGTGGCGCCTTCGCGACGGCTGATTTCGCTCCTTTGAAAAGTGCCACCGAAGGAGAGGATAGCGCTTGTTGCCCTGACCACACTGAGGATGTAAGTTGTAGGAATGAAGCGTTCACTCGTGTTTCTTGGGATCTTCCTCTTGCTGATGGGAGCTTGGGCCTCGGCCCAAACGGTACGAATTCAGGGGAAAGAGCTTCCCTACCGACTTAAGAATGGTCGACAATGGATCTCACGGGCCCTGTTGGCTGAGGCCTTCCCTGGTTTTGCTGACGGTGAGGGAGATGTCGATTTGGCCGTTCTCATCAACGACCCCAACGCCAGGGTCATGAGGCGCAACGGGTTGATCGTGTCGGTGCGCTATTACGACCGAGCCATGGCCGCGCTCTACCGAGAGAACAAGCCCCAAACTCAGGAACGAAGCCCAGACTCAAAGGCGCAAGCAGAGACGCAAATCGGCGACTATCGAGCGATCATGGACGAGATCGTGCGCCTCTCCAACATAGAACGAGAAAAGAACGGTGCCCTGCCCTTGGAGGCCGACCCACTGCTCGAAGCCGCCGCCACGGGGCACTCCGAGGAGATGGCCGAGCTCGAATACTTCAGCCACACTTCCCCCACCCCAGGGCGAGAAACACCCTCCCAGAGAATAAGCCTTGCCGGCTCCGCAGCCCGCGCTACAGGTGAGAACATCGCCGTCTTCGACGGCCACAGCGAAGCCTCTCTGGCCGAGAAGGCCGTGGTCGGTTGGATGAACAGCCCGCCCCACCGCCGCAACCTCCTCGACCCCATGTTCACCCACATCGGAATCGGCGTCGGACGCAAGGGCAAGTCCTACTACTTAACGCAGAACTTTGGGGCCTATTAGTAGAGCGACTGGTAGTCCCTCAGCGCCATATCCAGACCGGCCTTGGCCCAGTTGAGCGGTGTAATGGGAGAGGCCAGGAACGACTTTTTGCCGTCGATCACCACCGTGTTGATGCTCTCTGGAGCCTGCCAGGGGCGAACCGGTTTTCCATCAGAAGCGATCTGACCCGGGCCCGTCAATTGACCCAGGGCGCGTTTGATGTGGAGCCCTGCGGCGTGGATATCCTGGGCTCGCAGGTTGGAGTCCGTGGTGGTTTGAGCCAGATGGACTCTAGCCATCGCCAGCAGACTGTCGAAGAACCACTGAGCCTCAGTGTCCGGCGGCAGTTGCGAGAGCCTCCACAAGAAGGCCTCCCGAGAGGAGGTGTCACCCGTTGCTGCCGGCCCCTCAGTGGCCGGAGGCCGTATCCAGTAGTTGCCCCCTTGGTAGCTGTCGTTGAGGTAGCGCAGGACCCCCTGGGGTCGCTTGAGAGTCTCTACGATGGTCAGAACCCGACGCATCTCCTGCTCGCTCAACCCCTCCAGTGGCGAAGGCTGAATCAGGACCACCAAGGCCGCATCAGCACGGCGAAAGTGGATATCATCAGGCGGGTAGTTGGGCGATTCTCCTCCCCACTCGAGTTGACGCTTGACGGTTTCTAGACCTAACTCCGAAGCGCTACTCAGGGCTTTCTCGGTCCAACTTTTGCCGATGGCTCCCCCGGCACCGAGCAGATAGGAACGGAGCTCTTCTTGGACAGGGTTTGGCTCGGCGTACAGCAGGCGCTTCCAGACCTGAAGCGAGCGAGTGGCCAAAGCGATGCTGGAGGTGTTCTGCCGCGGGATCTCCTCCCAGGCACCGGCATCCTCGTAGCGATGAAACTCGATCGACTCCAAGAAACGAGGATAGAGTGAAAGAACCTTGAGTCTAGACGGGGTCAGGTCAGTGGCTCCCACTCGCCCCGAGAGAAAAGCCTCGCCTAGCGCGATATAGAAGAGACCGTGGGCGTCGATCTGCCTGTGATTCCAAACTTGCGGCTTCCCATTTTCGCTCACATCACTGAGGTCTACAGAGGCTCCATCAAAGCGAATATGAGGCATGAGCATGGCCTCTTGAGCCCGGCTCGGATCCTCGATGACCCCTCGGAAGCGGTCGACTTGAGCCTCTGTGGCGTAGTAGTCCCAAAGCGCCAAGAGCAAACGCTTGGCGTCCTTTGCACGCTGGGGATTAGCAGCCAAGGCGTAGTAGACCCAAACATTGTCGCGCACCCAGATCGCGTCGTAGTTGGTCTCGTCGGCCTCGCCCTCCAAGGTCCGGGTTGCCGCCGGTGCAAACCCTTGAGCGTTCAAGCCGATCGTGAGGTGTGGCTCGAGAGTCTCACGGATGGCCCGCACCCGACGGGCGGTGAGGGGTTGCTCGATCCAGGGCTCGACCGCAGGATTGAAGCAACAGACGAATTCGCCCTCCGAAGCGAGAACGGTCTTCATAGGAGCGTGCTGGTTCAGGTAGTCAGCCACGGCCTGAGCGTCCGCTGAGGGAGAGTCGGCCGAGACAGGTATCCCCAGCATCAAAAAGGTTCCCAAAAGGGCAATAAGAGGTCTCATCGGCCTGGAACTTTCAGATGTCTCGAGGAAGCCCTCTTGCCGAGCCGAGAGACTCGCCCTGCGGCGGCTCTAGCGAAAGAGCATCGGTGCCTGAAGGCCCCATAGGTAGCCTCGGCAGGCCGCAAAAAAAACGCCTCTAGAGAGTCGAGCGGCCGGTCCAGTCTCCAAGGGCGACCTCAACACTCAGGACAGGTACCGAAGAGAGTGATGTTGTGGCTCGTCACCTGAAACCCCGGAGGAGTGAGCCCCTGCAGATTGCCTGGGCATCCTGGAATATCAAAAACTTTCTGACAGGAATCGCACTGAAAGTGATGGTGGTGGTCGAGACCGGCCAATTCATAGAGTGGCGACGCCCCTGGTATCTCCACCGACTTTAGCAATCCACTCTCGACCAAGCTCTTCAGGTTCCGGTAGACCGTGGCGATACCGATGCCCGGCAAGAACTCCGAGGCGTGGTCGTGGACCTCGTCTGGAGAAAGCGGTCGATCAACGTTGCGAAAAACGTTATGAATGGCGTCTCGTTGCTTTGTCCTTCTCACTTTGTACTGCTTAGAGGTGGAGCAAGAAACACCCTGCCATGAGCACCCTTTAGGAAGGAATGAGGGCTTCGAGAAGTCAAGATAGGAGTCTGCTGACGAATCCTCATTCCAAGAAACGGCGGCCGAAAATTCTTTCTAAACCACGATACCTTCTCGCTCTTCTCCTGCTGTTGTCGTTCACCATCGGAGTCTCTCGGTGGGCCCAGCGCGAGGGTCCCCCGCCCGATCCGCTGCCCAGCATCACCGGTGCCCCCATCGACGCTCCAGCCCAGAGCTCCGTGGCCACCGATAACTTTGGGGTCAAGATCGCGCCTACCGACCCAGAAGCCCGAGCGGCGCTGGCCCAAGAGGCCCCACCGCCAGAGGTTCGAGAGGGCTTTCAGAGCGTCAGTTTTGCGCAACTCTCCGATTTCCCATATCCCACCGACGAGAACGGCGCGCTGCTACCCGAGGCCACCCTCCCGAGCGAGATCTCCGCGCTCCACGGCAGCAAGGTTGCTCTGTCGGGATTCTTGGTTCCGATCGAGTTTCAAGAGGACAAGGTCTCAGGAGTGATTCTGGTACGCAACCAACTTCTATGCTGCTACGGGGAGGAGCCCAAACTCAACGAGTGGGTCCTAGTGACCGTCGACCCTCCAGTGGAAGCGGTCACCGACGTACCCGTGACGTTTTTTGGAACCTTTGAGGCTGGGCCTGATGTTGAGGAGGGCCAAGTGATCAGCCTTTATCGCATGAACGCTACCGAAATGGAGACCATGGAATATTGAGAAACTGGACCGCCCTGACTATCCTCTCGCTCTTTCTACTGGTGACCCCAGCCGCAGCTTGTCCGTTCTGCAATCCTGGAGAATCGGATATCTTCAGTGATATTGCCGACGCACAGGCCGTCGTGCTGGTCCAAAAGATCGACACTCGCAAATACAAAGTCATAGAGTCACTCTCGCAGACGATCAAGCCTGGAAGGATCGTGGTGGCGGCCGAACCGAGCGGAAAGCTGGGCAAGCAGGGCCACCTGCTGCTCACCACC
>CAZVVF010000395.1:0-4908 GCA_964630575.1 uncultured Burkholderiales bacterium
AGAAATGGGGAATACTGGGGATATGACTCGGTCGGATAGCAGACAAGCAGCGAACCAGATCGCGCGGTCGGGAAAGCGGAAGCGAGGGTATTTGGCAGGCCAAGTTCCAAATCCGGTCGGCCTGCTGGCCCAAGCTCTCAAAGAACCTCACTCCGCCCTCTCCGAGTTCGGGAAAGCTCTCGGACCAACTCCTGGCCCAGTGTTGACTCGAAATCGGGACGCGCCGGTCCGGCAGGCAAAGGGTGTAGGTTTCGATCGGAGCCAGCGGTAGATCGCTCAGGCCGACTTGTTGGGCCAGTCGTTGACCCACACCACCGGGCTGGAAGCTGATAAAAGTCGTGGCTCCAACATCGAAGAAGAAGTCCCCCCGTCGGAAGTAGCCGGCACACCCCCCGCAGGTTGTATGGGCCTCCAGCAAGGCCACACGGTAGCCATCGTTTGCCAACAGCAAGGCCGCCGTCATTCCGGATAGACCGGCGCCTACAATGTCCACATCGAAGGGTTCGTGAGTGGAGATCTTCCCTCGGGTGCTCATAGACCCAACAAGGCGAGATAGGGATTGAGGTTTCCTGCTGGTTTCTCTAGGGGACAGCCGGTGGTGGCAGAAAAGGTCGCTCCCGGGGGGGCGTCGGTGAACCCTGAGTTACACCGTGATCAGGCGCACGACATCGTCGCGAGATAAGAGGGTCTTGAGCCGAGTGGAGAGGTCCTTTTCGCGAAACTCCCAACGCAGGCACAGGGTGTCGCCCTGGAAGGCCAGGTCCAGGCTCTGGGTGAGTTCGGAAAAGCTGAGGATATTGAATCCCTGAGCGATTTCGTACAACGGATGGTCGTCTGGGAAAAGGGCCTCTAGGCGTCGTCTGGGTTCGGGGCTCAATCGATCTTTCAAGAGCGAGTCTTTTGGCAACTCGATGTTCACTTGAAGGTGAGTGTCGGAGGTCTCGACCTCTAGATTCAAGGCTCTCCACCTCTGAGCGCATTGCAGGACGAAGAGCACAGCTTCCAGGTCGTTTTCCAACAGTGAACTGTAGTGGTCTTTCAGAACTTCCCGGTCGATGATAAATCCGCCATCGGAATCGATAAGATCGGTGACGCCTTGAGCTTGGAGAAGGCTTAAGAGTGGGTCCTGGGCTTCCATAGCTCATCGTTTCGACGATGGCGAAGGGAGAACCCCCGCCGATACAGCCCGACATGGCAGTTGGCTTTAACGATTCTATGACGCGGCGCTTCGCCGCTCTGATCGTTCACTGGCGTTGTAGCGTGAAAACCCTGATGGGCTTAACAATTCTATGACGCTCCATTGAGAGACTCTACTTGCAAGGAGCTTTAGAAACATGGATATCTCAATCCCGAAGAGTAGCAGTTTGAAGTCGATTTCCCAGGCCTATGTTCGCAAGCAAAAGGAGTCCTCCCAGGCGGACGGGCGATTGCAAGACCTGGACCGCCTCATGGATGAGGTGCTCCTACTCGACAACAGCGAGAGCGACCGCAACCCTTTGGCCGGGCAGATCGACGTTCGGGCTCCTGAGAATCTCAAGATGCCGTATTTTGGGGCGAGCGCTACAACGAGAGTGGAGCTGGAGACAACCCCAACGAGTCAGCGCCTCAGCCACTACTCCATCGACGCTCCTGTAGACATCAGCACAACCTCTGAGCCAGAGCCGGAGAGCGACTACGTCGTGGGGGTCTCGAATGTCTATGTCCTCAGCAATGAGAGCGGGCTCATTTCCCATTCGAGAGCGAGCTTTGAGCACGAATTGAAACGAGAATTTGAGGAAGTTTGGGACCCGACGTTTGGGTACAACCAGGAGTTCGAGAAAGACCCTGGAGTGGCCATTGAGCCCCGCGCCAAAATCGATGAAGAGAACTTTGTGATAGACCCGAAATCGGGCACCATCGCTTCCTTTTCCTAGACACTCGGGCAAGCGCGAGCGCTGATCCGATCAAATTCTTCCCGTTTGTTTTTGAAAACGGCTGATGGTTTCGACATTGGCACGCTCGATGGGCTATGCGGCTTTGGGCAAGACCCCGCCGCGCAAGGAGCGAGGCTCCAGTTCCATCACCACCGCCGCTGGCTCAAGTTGATTCACCAGGGCCAGAAGTTTTGCTAGTTGTTTCCGTTTGAGAATGACGAGCAGTAGGCGACGTCCAGCGTCGCGCCCCGAGGCGTGCCATTCCGTGCCAGCAAATCCCAGTTCACGCAGTTGACGAGTGAGCCCACTGTCGCAAGGAAGGATACACTGGACAGCGGCTGTTCCGTAGGCCAGTCGAGCTTCCACCCAGGTGCCCACTAGGCATCCTATGGCGTAGCCTGCGGCGTACACCACGAGTCGCACCGGGTCGTCGAGTTTGCTCACCACTAAGGTCAAGCAGTAGGCGTAGATTAGGATCTCAAAGAATGACAGGAAGGAGGCCATAAAGCGGGCCCCTTTGACCAGGATGATCCAACGCACTGTGACCAGAGAAACATAGACGATCTGCGCCAAAAAAATGATAAGAAGATCATTCACCCGCCGATAATAGCGGTCACGGGCCAATTTACAATCGTCCGTTGGGAGTAGGCTAAGGGAGTAGGGAGAGAATGGGCCGATAGGCTCAACGGCTGATGGCCACTCTCGGAGGGTGGAGAATCGCGCTGGGAGAGGTCGTTCTGGCGAAGGGCTCTCCCCCAGGAGCGGGAGTTGCTCTCTAGAACCCGAGCCCCATGAAGCCTCTCTCTCTCGTCTCGGTTAGCCTATTTCTGCTCTTGCTGGTCGGCTGCCAACACTCCTCAGTTGAACAGCTTGAGTCGACCGTCGCTAAGGCCGAGCAAAGACTCGAAACCCTCAAGAGAGAGTCGAGCCCTGAAGCCGTAGAGGCAAAGCTGGAGGAACTCCATCGACGAGAAGAGGAGTTGGTAGCACAAAAGCTTGTGATGGCGCAGCAACTCGAGGAGAAGATGAGGCTTCAGGGATGGCTTCCCTTGACCAGGACGGACGGTACTCCGACGCGGTATTTTCGCCGAGAGAGTGCCGAAAGAGTGGGACCTGGAGTGGTTTGGTTTCAGAGCCTGGCCCTCTCCCAGGATTCTGAGACCCAGGAGTTGACCTGGCTCTTCACTGGCATGAGGTTCAAGCCCAAGGAAGGGACTTGGGTGCCAGCGGACAGGGCGACTCGGGTCGTATCAGCGACCGGCTATAGACCCATGGAGGGAAGGCTGGAGGAACGGGCTCTCGTCGCTCTGGCGAAGTTGTCCCATGAGCGCTGAGGGTGGGCCTCAACTCTTTCCAGACTTTGTCGAGAGGCTCTGGGTCTGCTGCGTGTTGAGCGTGGCCAAGAAATTCAGAAGGGTGGACTGCGAAACCGGCTTTTGCAGAACTTCTGCGGCCCCGAGGGCCTTTGCTTTCTGCTGGTGCTCTTGTCCGATGATCGAGACCACGAGCACTGGGATCTGCGAGGTCTTGGGATCGGCCTTCAAATGTTCGAGCAGTCCCAATCCATCGAAATCGGGTAAGAGAAGATCCAGAATGATGAGACTCGGAGCGGTACTAGCGAAAAGTTGGAGTGCTTCCTGCGGGGTTCTAGCGCGAATGACTCGCCAGTTCGCTTTGTTGAGATACAGTGAAAACAGCGCCGCTGCTGGGTCTTCATCCTCGACCAGGATGGCTAGAGGAGCGGTTGAGTCGCAATCAGCGTCATCGATCTTGAAGTCGTAACGGGCAAGGTCAACCTCCTCGTCGGGAGCTGTGTTTTCCAGATAAGGGAGTACGATCTCGAACCGACTCCCTACTCCGAGTTCACTCTCTAGGGTGATATAGCCGGAGTGAAGCTCGGCCAAGTTCTTGCACAGAGCCAACCCGAGGCCGGTTCCTTGATACTGTCGCGATGCGGAGCCATCCACTTGATGAAACGGCTTAAACAAGCGTAACTGGTCCTCTTTGGCGATTCCGATGCCGGTGTCTTCCACGGCAAAGACAATGGCGTCTGGGTCTTCTCGGAGGCTAGCCGTCAGGGTCACTCGGCCCCCTTTGGTGAACTTGACGGCGTTGGAGAGCAAGTTGCAGAGCATCTGTTTGAACATGCGCTCGTCGGCCCAGAAAGACTTTATTCTGTCGTCGAAGTTGAGGCTCAACTCGGTTTTGTTTTGGCTTGCGAGTTGGCTCATAATGGCCAAAGCGCTCTCGCAGACTGGTCGAGCATCGACCGGGGCATACTGCAATTCCATCTTTCCGGCTTCGATTTTAGAAAGGTCAAGGATATCGTTGATCAAGCTCAAGAGGTATTGGCCTGCCGAGAGAATTTCTGTTGCGTAGTCGGCTTGCTGCGGATTGAGATCCCCGACAAGACCGTCGATCATGACTTCAGAGAAGCCAATGATGGCATTGAGAGGGGTGCGGAGCTCGTGGGACATATTGGCGAGGAATTCAGACTTCAGTCGGTTGGCCCGTTCCAAGGCTGCGTTTTGTAGGGCTATCCTTTGCTCTCGCTCGTTGAGCCTGGCACCCAGGGCCTCCATCTGCTCATACTGTCGCTGAGCTTGTAAAGCTACGGCTACCTGGTCGGTCAGATGTTGAAGCAGAACCTTCTCTTGGTCCTCAGGCGTCCACCAGATGGCGACCGTCAGAAAGCCCATGGAGTCGTCTTGATAGATCAGAGGCATCATTTTTAGGCCGGTGCACTCTCCCTTGATCTTTCCAACCCACTCGTATTTTTCCTCAAGTTCATCGTCAAAAGGAAGATAGGAGGGCTGTTGACCGGCCGCGACGGCTTCGAGCAGGTCTATGGGCAACTCAAACTTGGGTTCAAAGGAGGAAAAGAGACTTAGTTCCCCAGTTTGCGGGTTTCTGAGGTGAATGAACGATGTTGTGAGGGCGAGGTCTTCGGCGAGGATGACGAGCAGGCCCTTGAGCATTTTGGTGAGGGAGGCAC
>CAZVVF010000396.1:0-4903 GCA_964630575.1 uncultured Burkholderiales bacterium
TACCCGCTGCTCTTTCCTCCTTCCTATACCAGGGACCGGTTCGCCGTCTTTTTGCCGCTCGTCTTAGGCCTTCGTACCTTGGCCTGCCTCTTTTCCGATGGCGGACCGCGACGAAACGTCAGAGTGAAGGTTAAACGAGCCGAGGTCTTCTTTTGGCTAGCTGTCGGCTCGCTCGTGATTCATCACAACGGCCTCTTGAAATTTGTCTTATCGAGATTACAAAAAAGAGCTCACGAAGCTCTTCACGCATTGGAGTTATCGGGTGTCTAAATTTTCAACTTTTATCCTCTTCGGGTTGCTGCTTGTTTCCACTTTGGAAGGAGTGAGCCAGCCACTCTCGGCGAGCGCGCGCAAGAAGCTCGACAACGATATTCGCTATCTCGTGAGCCGCCATAAAAGTTATGGACAGTACGGTATCGCTGTGGTGGATGAAAAGGGTGTTGTGAGTCAGGTCAACGGTGAGAAGGCCTTTCCCCTGGCCAGCGTCTTCAAGCTGCCCCTGCTGCTAGCTCTGCTCGATGGTCAGGACAAGGGCACTTTCCCCAGTCCCGGGTCCAAGCTCTCCGTAACAAGATCCGACCAATGCATCGGAAGCGGGAGGCTCGCCGATGCGGGTCTAGGTGCCAGCGTCACGGTCCAAAAGGCTGCGGAGTTGATGATGAGTATCTCCGACAACACCGCAACGGATCTGCTCTTTCGCCAGTTCGGATGCGAAAATCTAGACCTCTGGCTCAAACAGGCGGGATTTCGATCGTCGGAGATTATTCTCACCAATAGGCAAGCTTGGCTCCTCTCGTTGGGCAAGGTTCCAGGTTGGGGTCCAACCGCTCCCGAGACCCGCGTGAAAAAGTGGGAGATGCTCGACCGCAACGGCAAGCTCCGCTTGGCAAAACAGATCGAAGAGAGCGCCCAGAACCTTACCCTCGACCAATTCCAGGCCATCGAAGACGCCTCCACAGGTAGCCAAACAGCCTACCAGGACAACCTGCTCGCGGCCCGCCTCGACAACAAGATGTCCGCACTGGACTTGGCCAATATCTTGATTCAACTCGATCGCGGGACGTTGCTCAGCCAGAGCCAGCGAAAAGCGGCGCTGGAGATTCTGTCAGGTCAGAAGTATCACTCCAGGCTGCCCAAAAAACTCTCCGCCGGAACCAGAGTCTACCACAAAACGGGAACCTTGAGCGGTGTACGAAACGACGCAGCCCTTCTCTTTATGAAGAACCGATCAGACGGAGTCGCCGTCGTTTTTCTCTCCCAAAATATCCCGCCCGGTGCCGGAAGTAAAGTGGATGGCCTGGCCGCTCAAGTCGCGAAGCTCGTAGAGAACGCTTACCTCTAGGCGTTTCCCCACAGACTCGGCGAGAGCCCTACCTCGTCTCTAGCGGACCTGGTGAACCCCTTCTAGTTTCCAGCCTCCAGCGGTCATCAGATTGGAGCCCTTTAAGGCCAAATCCTGATGGATCTTAGCATTATTCCCCTTGACCACGTTGGCCATGATGCTGCCAAAGATCTCACCGCCCTTGAGATCGGCCACGAGGTTCTTGCCACTGATGCTCCCGTAGACTTCGCTATCACCCCGAAGTTCGAGCGTGGAAAATCCGGCTCGGCCTTCGTCGCCACCCAGCTTGGGTGCGATCAATTCCCGAGCGTCCTGCTCGAGATCCTGCCCGCCGAAGATCGATTGCATCGCGGCGGCGACGTCGTCGAGGGTGTCTTCGTCCTTTATGTCATCGGTGAAACACAGTTGAAGGTGACTCGTCCGACCGTTGGGATTGATCTTGCCATCGACTATCGTCGCTTTTTTTCCGCAGAAGACAATAGACGGTCCATCCCCAACAGTGGTTACTCTCCCACCATTGACGTTGAAGTCGTCCCGGAAGAAATAAACCCCCGCTGTCAGTTCTAAGGTTTGGTCTTTGCCCACCGAGACACTCTCGTAGCCCCCAGGCGCCAGAGAGACGGGTGCTGGTCTCTGCCTAATGACATTGCCCTCGTAGTCCGTTATCGGATTGCCATCCTCGTCTACCTTGTCGGTCCATTCGTTGTCGACGATGGGAGCGGCCGCCACGTCTTCCTCATCATAGGGCGCTTCGAAACGTGGGACTTCCGTGGTCTTGGTATCGAGTTGAACCTTCTTGCTCCCAATATCATCAGTACTGCCATCAGGCGGTTCAACACCGGCGATCTGGTGGTCTGGGTCTTCGGCCGTGGTCACGGCGTAGCGGACCGAATCACTGCCCGAGGGCATGCCTCGGTCTTCACCAAAGGCCAATTCCTCGACCACGTCTGGACCTACTCGATAGTGACCGTTGAGCCGAGCCCCGTCTGTGAGCCGAAGGGTTCGCCCATGGACGGCATCGGTGCCCAGAGTCGCCTCATAGTCGTGAACGTTTGACCCGCCACCGCCGTGACCACCTTCGCCATCCTCGGCGCCGCCAGGGAAGCTACCGCCGATGTAGCTGCCGCTCACCGAGTCCCAGGCGTCTACCAAGGAGTCCCCACCGCTGAGTGATAGTTTGGTTCGGGCATAAGCGGCGTCGTCGAAGACCGGCCTGACCTGGCGCGCCGTGCCGGCCATAGAAAGGAGTATGACTTCTTCGCCGCGATCGACGTTGCGCCCAGTAGAAACGAGGTGGACCGTATTGGCTTTCACGACCACGCCGTTAGGACCGTCGAGGTCAGCAGGGTCGTCTGAGGAGGTATCTTCCGGGTCCTTAGTGTTGTTCCAGACGAGTACCTCGAATTCAAACTCTTCAAATCCCTCGAGATTGCTCACATAGCGACCGTGTCGATCGGTGAGTTCCTGAGTTCCGTGAAACTGCGGATCCCTCCGCAGCTTGTTGAGCGACGACTCGAGTCCAGCGTAGGCCGCATACTTGGCCTGTGTGTCTCGCCCAGACTGGGAGATGGTTCGCATGTTCTGCATGGAGTCGTTGGACACAGCAGCCACCAACAATGCCAGGATGCTCACCATGAAGAGCATCGTAATTAGGATGGACCCTCTTTTTTTTAGCGGACTGATTTTCACTAGTTCTTCATTTCCAATCGAGTGGATACGGTTAGGCCGTAGCCGAGTTCTTCGTCGCGACACCTCAAGGTAATTTTAACGTTCTTGGGTCCCAGGACGCTCTCGATATCTTTCACGTGATGAGCGATGGGGCGCCTTTTCTCAAGGCCGGCCAGGATGTCGATGTGGTGGTCGGCGTCTTTGATTTTGGGGGCGGTTATTCCAGGGTCTGCCTGGGGCTTCTTGGTTCGATAGAGGACGTGACTGACAGGGTCGATGTAGTAGCAGGTCACTGTGGTCCAAAGAATTTTGCTATCCTCATTGTAGATGATCTCCTCGCTCTCATCTTTGAGTGAACCGAACACGAATCCGTCGTGAACCGTGGGAATGTGGTAGGTGGGATCGTAGTGGCGAAAAGAGTTCGGCGAGCTCTCTGCGAGGTCCTTAGAGAGCCAGCGCAGGGCAATGAGCGCACTTCTTTGGGTCTCGGTTTGGCTCTTTACGCGCAGATAGAATCGAGTTCCGGCTCGAAGCATCATCCACACTTCGCCCATGAGCAGAAGAACCAGCACCGAAGCCACCATCAGCTCAACGAGAGAGAGGCCGCGAACTCCTCTGCGAGCGCGAGCCATCAAAAGACTCCCGCCAAGTAAGTCACCAATGTGATATCACCGCCACCGGAACTATCTCTCCAATTGACCGTGACTTCGACCTTCCTCAGCCGGTCCTTGGGCCCCCCAATCTCGGTAATCCGTACTTCCGGTTGATACTCAGCGTTGATCACGACCCACTCCCCTTGGGGATTGCGCGATTCCGTCTCTATCGAGATCGGCGGCAGAGGCTTGTCGTCAGGTTTTGTAACCCGGGTTCGTTCGAACCCGTCCTCCATCGCTTGCTCAACGAGGTCTTCGGCAAGCATGGTTGCAACCAGGCTGTGACGGGACTTCTCAACGGCTCGAACTTGCATTCCCCAAACGCCCATGAAGGCAACTGAAACGGTCGCAAAAATGAATCCCGCGATCGCGACCTCGAGAAGATTAAATCCCCAACTTTTTTGTTTCAATCTTGAAAACACCTTAGCATCTGTATTTTATCAGACATGTACGGTTTACACCAAAGAGTTTTTGGCCAATCGTTCCACCCGACAAAGGAAGGCTTCAAAGAGCCCGTCTGTACAGAGAGTGTGAGAGCCCACAGTCCCGGCTGGGGCGGGAAAATGGCTACTGACCCTGCAGAGCGCGAAGGCCCTTCTCGATGAGGGTTTTCTCGTTGTAGTAGTCTTCTCTGGTCAGTTCGCCCGCGATGTAACGCATGCGCAAACGCTCCAGGGCCTGCTCCGCTTCGGCCTGGCTCGAGAACTGAAAACTGCTCAGCGGCACGTCGCTGGTGGCTGGCTTTTGACTGCTCTCCAAGGGAAGCGCCCCCACTGCGACCTCCTGGGGAGTCGACGGTGGCACGAGGGGAGTCGGGCGAGCTACTGGCTCGTCTTGCCTCATCGGCATCTCTGCCAGCAACTCCGCCTGACGCGACTGTTGGGATTGAAGCTCGAGCTTTTTGTTCTCCCTATCGAGAACGCTGTAGGCTGCCTCTTCCATCTGTTCTGCTCGACGTCTCTCGCCGAGAAGCTCCCAACGCCGCGCATCGATGGGAAGGGACTCGAGGTCGGTGTGATGGACTCGCAACTTTCCCCCGTGATGAGTCACCAGTTCGAGGCTTCCTCGGGGGTTGAAGCTCAACAAATATTGCACTCCAAGGTCTGTCAATGGCCGTAGGCTCACCTCGGCCAAGACCTCGTTTTTAAAGCTCTTTACCGTCACGATCTCGCTTTTCTTGCTCAGAAAAACGACCGTATCTTTGCTCAAGTGGAGAACTCGTGAGTCTTTGGGGTAGCTG
>CAZVVF010000397.1:0-4899 GCA_964630575.1 uncultured Burkholderiales bacterium
TGCCGGCCTCTTCAGGTCGCCCGGGTCCGGGTGAAACGACGACCAGGGAGGGGTCCTTGGCGATGATACCCGCGAGATCGATCTGATCGTTTCTGACCACCTCAATCTGGAAGCGCTCAGAGCCGATAGAGCCCAACATTTGCACCAGATTGTATGTGAACGAGTCGTAGTTATCCAAAACTAAAATGCTAGACATTAGCGGTCACCTCCTAAGCTCGATTCAGCGACGTCTACAGCCTGCCTCAGGGCAGCGAGCTTGTTGAGAGTCTCTTCCCACTCGGAAGCTGGATCCGAATCGGCGACGATACCGGCCCCCGCCTGGAACGTGACCCAGCCGTCTTTGAGCATAAGGGTTCTGATGGCGATACAGGTGTCGAGGGTACCCCAACTACCAAAGTAGCCAACAGCCCCAGCATAGAAGTCTCTGGGAACGTCTTCGAGTTCGTCGATCAGTTGAATGGCTCTGATCTTAGGAGCGCCTGAGACCGTGCCGGCGGGGAAGGCGGCCTTGACCAGGTCATAGGCATCATTGTCGGCTTGCAACTTGCCTTCAACGCGACTCACCATATGCATGACGTGAGAGTAATACTCGACCTCAGCGTAGCGTGGGACGGTTACCGAGCCGTAATCGCAGACTTGACCCAAATCGTTGCGACCGAGGTCCACGAGCATCAGGTGCTCGGCCTTCTCCTTGGGGTCTTGAAGCATCTCCGCTTCAGCATCCCGGTCGGTCTGAAGTTCGCCTGTTCTTTTTCGCGTGCCAGCGATCGGGCAGGCGACTGCCCGGCGACCGCTCAGTTGCACGAGCATCTCTGGTGAGGAGCCAACAAGTTGGTACTCGCCGAAGTCCAAAAGAAAGGTGTAAGGCGACGGGTTGAGCATCCGCAGTGCGCGATAGATAGCCACCGAGTCGACCCAGGTTTTTCGTTTGACTCTCTGAGAGAGCACTAGCTGAAAAATGTCGCCTGCTCGAATGTACTCTTGAGTCTTTTCGACCTGAGCCATAAACGTTTCGCGTTGAGTGAGAAACTGCTCCTCTGGCTCAAAGTCGGCCGGTTTAGAGACTTCTGGTAGTTGGACCGCGCCTACAGCTCGCTGCTTGAGCTCCTTGAGGCTCTCGACGCCTTTGTCGTAGAGACTGCGTATCTCTTCGGGATTGGCCTCTGGCGGTGTATTGACCACAACAACACCGGTGATCATCTGAGCGACGTGGTCGAATATCAGGCAATGATTGCAGTGTAGAAAGGCGTGTTGAGGAACATCGAACTCACCGAATTTTTCGGGTCGCGGACCCACCGCAGGCTCGAGAGTTCGAATGGCCTCCCACCCGAGATGACCGACGGCACCACCCCAGAAGGAGGGTAGGGCAGAGGGGAGTTCCATCTTTTCGAGCGGTAACACTTCTTTGAGCCATTCCAAAGGGTTCACGTCGTCGGGCGGAATGAGAAGTTCATCGGAGTTCGCAATGCCGAGGAAGGAGTAACGTCCTGTAGACTCGCCTCGCTCAACACTCTCTAGTAAAAAGCCAACCTCATCGGGCTTTTTGACTTTAAGAAAGAGAGAGAGGGGAGTGTCCAGGTCTGCTGGGAGTTGGACGGTTAGAGGGACCATGTTAGACCGTTTTCGAGATTCTTGAAATCCCTCGAAGGTCGTGATCAGCCCCAACGTCTTCGTAGTTGCCATCTGACTTAGGTCGAGGCAGGTGCATCACATTCCTTTGGAATGACCCCACTTATGGGTGGTCGCGGAGCTCACTGTGGAGATTGAGGGCTAGTCCCGAGGCGACTGTGGCCGCCGTTTCCACTCTGAGATTGTAGGGACCAAGGTCAACTTTGTCAGCCGCGGATTCCAGCACGCGCGACTCGTCGGTACTGAATCCGCCCTCGGGGCCTATCAGGATGGTCAACCGTTTTGTCGCCTGAGCGAAGTAGTCGGCGCTGGGTTGGCCTCCGGGATGGCAAAAGCAGATCGGCTTTTGACTTTGACTGAGGAAGGCGGCGAGGGTCATCGGCGCACGGACTTGCATGGGAATGAGTCGGTAGGCCAGCGCACTCGCCGAAAGGGCGATATCGTTCCAGCGCTCAAGTTTGGCCTGTGATGGCGACTTGCGTTCCGTTCGCTCGGTTTCCAGAGGGACCAACTCGCGCACCCCAAGTTCTGCCAGTTTCTCAATGGCCCCCTCGTATCGAGCCCCTTTGCAGAGGGCGATGCCAACGGTCAGGGCGAGCGGGTGATCGGTACAGGCCGTGAAGTCGTTGACCTTGGTGGCGCTAGAACCGGAGTTTAAGGCACAGACCCAGGCTCGCCCTGCACCATCTAGAGCTACGAATTCGGATCCTGAGCGTCTTCGGAGCACGTTCTTGAGGTAGTGCTCTTGCTTTTTTGGGAGTTCAACCTGGGACTCTGTAAAGCACTCAGCTTTGAGGAAAAGGCGTGGGATCTTTTTCACGAGACAATCGATTCACTCTTCGTTGGAGAATTGAAAGTGAAAGCCAACCCAGTCGTTTTCATGAACCTCAGCAACCATGGTCGCACCGAGACGGGTGTAGGCTTCTACGACCTTGCCCGCGCGCTTTTCGATGATCCCGCTGACGATGAGGTGGCCCCCAGCAACCGCGGCTAGTGGAATACTGAGTTGAGCCAAAATGTCGGCGGTCAAGTTGGCAACGACGAAGGGGTACTTTCCGTCGGCACGGTCGGGATTGGCCTGAGGTACGTCGTGTTGAAACACGCAAAAGCTCTCGGGGTCGAATCCGTTCTCGGCTAGGTTGACCTTGGCAACGGCTACGGCCACGGGGTCGCGGTCGGCGGCTGTCACCCGAGAACATCCGAGGTGCAGGGCGCCGATAGCCAATATGCCAGAGCCGGTACCGTAATCCAAGACTGGACCTTCGCGCCAACCTGGTTCCCCGGTGACCGATTCCATGAGCTGCAGGCACAGACGAGTGCTCTCGTGATAACCGGTGCCGAATGCCGAGCCCGGATCCAGGCGAATGGTCTTGCGGTCTCTCGCCATGGCCGGATCCGGGTCTTCCCAGCTTGGGCTAATGATGAGCCGTTCTCCCACGGGGAAAGGGTGGTAGAACTCTTTCCAGTTTTCGGCCCAATCCTCGTCTCGAATCTCTCCAGACTCGACAACCTCAGAGCCGAGTTCGGTCAGCACTGCTTTGAGCTCGGCGAGGCGATCTTGGTGTCCGGGTCCCTCCAGAGGGAAATAGAGACGCCACTTCACCTTGGGGTGTTCCTGATGGACCTCCCAGCCCTCGTGACCACGAGCCAAGAGCGTCTGCTCTATCCAAGGCGCGTCGTCCTCGCTGTGGGTCAGGTCAAGTATGAGCCAGGGTTGATCAACCAAAGATGGCATCTTTTATCTTTGTAAACAGGCTGGGTTCAGCGTGCTGTGGTCCTGCTTCGGAGAATTCTCTGAGAATTTTCTTCTGCTTGTTGTTGAGTTTGGTGGGCACCATCACTTCTACAACGACGTGAAGATCGCCGCGACTGTTTCGGCCCAGCCGAGGCATGCCTTTTCCCTTGACACGAAAGATCGTGCTGTTCTGTGTTCCGGCCGGAACATTCAGAATTTCTTCATCTCCGTTCAACATAGGAACGGTCACTTTCTCGCCTAGGGCTGCATCGGTGAAGCGAATCTTGAGTTTGTGGATGAGATCGTCTCCCCGTCTGTCAAATTCTTTGTTCTCTTCCACATCGATCTCAAGATAGAGGTCTCCGGGAGGTCCTCCCATTCTTCCAGGGGCGCCCTCGCCCTCGATGCGAATCATTCGACCGGTGTCGATGCCCGCTGGGATTTTGACCTCGAGGGTCCTCGCCTTGGATATGGCTCCGCGACCTTGGCAGGTCTCACAGGGGTCGGTCAGGACGCGTCCTTCACCGCGGCAGGCCGCGCACGGGGCCGATTGAGTGATCCGGCCAAAGGGTGTGGAGATGGCTTGATGAATCTGGCCTGTCCCGTGGCACTCGCGACAGTTGCGGAATCCGTCAGACGACTTGGTCCGTCGACCATCGCAGGCTGTGCAGGTGACGTCACTGGTGAGTTCCACCTCTTTGGTCGTTCCCTCGAAGGCTTCCAAAAGAGTGATCCGGATTCCCATTCGCAGGTCTGAACCCCGGCCTGGGCCAGAGCGCCGTTGGCGCCCGCCTCCGCCCATTCCGCCAAATATGGCGTCGAAAATGTCACCGAAACCGCCACCGAATCCACCGAAGCCCTGGCCACCGCCTTGCCCCTGGTTTACACCGGGAGCTACTCCGAACTGGTCGTAGTGGGCACGCTTTTCCTCGTCGATGAGGACGGAGTACGCCTCATTGATTTCCCCGAACTTGCGCTCGGCGTCCTCTTTGTCTTCAGCAACATCCGGATGGTACTTACGCGCCATCCGTTTGTATGCACTTTTAATCTGTTTTTTGTCGGCGTCTTTAGAAACGCCGAGAACCTCATAGTAGTCGCGACTCATAGCTATGCCCTGATCTATACCAGAGTCGTGATGCGCTGGTCTATTTCCAAAGTGTTAGAATGTGAAAACTACTCGTCTTTGTTGAACCAGTCGAAGAGATCTTCGTCCTCTGGTTCCGGAGACTGAGAGGCGGGAGCACTGTCGGCGTCCCCGCCGGACTCGCCCGCCGCAGACGAGCTTGGTCCTGGACCAGCAGCCGATGCTTTGGCCGCTTCGACGTCCACTCCAGCCTCTCTGGCGGCTTGCTCGGCTCGGCTGCCTCCAGTAGAGAGGTAGGCTTCGGTACTGATGGCGTACATGGCATCTTTGAGTGACTTGGTGCACTCCTTGATACGCTCATTCTCGTAAGTTTGTAGCGCCATTCTTAGGCGGTCGATGCAGTCTCGCATCTTGCGCTGTTGGTCAAAGGTCATCTGGTTGGAGAGTTCGC
>CAZVVF010000398.1:0-4891 GCA_964630575.1 uncultured Burkholderiales bacterium
TCCAAGACCAGTCACACCAGCAACAACTTTTGGTTTGGTGGCTGGGGGTGTTGCTCCGGTCAAGGTGGTGGATACATCCCCGGGCGCATGTACCGTGGAGGCACTCCGGGCTTCTACGGAAATTACTAGGGGATACTCGCTCTACGGAGTGTTCGTTGGTCAGTCTCTCCCAGGGGGGGCCTGAAAGAGAAAAGGGAGTGCCAAAGCACTCCCTTTTTTTGCTGATCCTTTGAGCCGATCGGCAAGGGAGAGTCGAAGTTTAAATAAAGCTCTACCATGCAAGGGACATGTTCGCTGCAAGATCATCAGAAGCGGTTCGCTGGGCGGTGCTCCTAGAGCCAGAATCCGGGACCGCAACAAAGGGGAAAACAATGAAGCTACACACATTTCCGATGTCGCCCAATTCGATCAAAGTCATGGCCGTGATTCACCAACTCGGCCTAGACGTTGAGGTCAATGTCGTCGACTTGACAAAGGGCGAGACTATGACCGAAGAGTTTCGCGCCCTCAATCCTAATCAGAAGATTCCTGTGCTTGAGGATGAGGATTTTATCGTTTGGGAGTCCCAGACGATCATGAAGTACTTAGCCGAGAAGCACATGTCGTCGCTCATTCCAAAGCTCTTCACAGAGCGCATCACTATGGATATGTGGTTGAACTGGAATCTCGCTCACTTCTCACCGGCCGTGGGAGGGGTGGTTTGGGAGCGAGTGGCGCCGTCTTTTGTCGAAGGCTACAAAACGGACGAGGCCGCCTTGGCAAAATCTATGGCCGATCTCCAGCGCTACGCCCCGATTCTCGACGCGCATCTTTCCGGTAAGGAGTTCGTCGTCGGATCGGCGCCGACTCTCGCCGATGTCGCCCTGGCCTCCTCTCTGGTCCACATGGAAATGGCTCAGCTTCCGATGGAGCCGTACACCAACCTCATGGCCTGGTACCAGCGCGTGGCCGCGCTCGACTATTTCAAAAAGGCGGTGCCCGCAGCGCCGAGTAGGGCCTAGAATCAATCTGGGCGGGTCCTTCCTCCTTGGGGGAGGGCCCGCCTCAAGGGGGCTTTCCTGGAGCGCTAGCGTGGCGATGGACACCAGGACAATGATCCGGGATGACCAATGAGTGGGGTTAGGAGGCGATTATGACGCTAGACACATTGACCAAAATGGTTCAGGACAAGACAGGTTTGGACGAAGACAAGGCAAGAATGGCTGTGACACTGGTTCTCAATCAGGTCAAGGGTAAGCTGCCCGCTCCGGCTCAGGGATATATCGACACGATGCTCTCAAACAAAGAGAGCTCCGGTGGCGGACTAGCCGACACGATCAAAGGCGGACTCGGTGGAATGCTAGGCTAACCCCTGGTCCTTGGGGGCTCTGGCTCTCTAGCGGCTGGCGAGGCACTTCAACACGGCTGGTAGGACCTGTTTTTTTCGGGAGACAACCCCGGGCATCAAGAGAAAGTCCGGGTGTTTCCAGTCTTGCCCGAAAGCCGAAGACAGGGTGCCGGTTGCAGGCTCGCGCTCAAAGGCTGTCCCCAAGCTTTGTCCGGTTAAGACATCGGTGAAGAAGAGGAGGCTGAAGAGTTCGCCGCTCTGATCGTGATGGGCCGCCAGCTGCGACCGAAACTCTCTGAGTCGCTCCTCGCAGAGTGCGTCGAGAGCGACTGTTTCGAGCTGAGCGATAGAAATTCTCTCATTGCGGATGGTGAATTCCTTGCGATCCCTCTGCCAGATTGTGGCAGGATCGGCGCTGAGCAAGTCGTCACCGGCCTTGAGAACCTCCATGGCAAAGTCGGAGAAGTCGACTTGGGCGAGCTTCGCTAGTGTCTTGGCCAGTCGCCGGTCCGTGTCGGTGGTGGTGGGGCTCTTGAGGGCCAACGTGTCAGAGACGACTCCCCCCAAAAGGAGGGTGGCGATCTCTTTGCTCGGGGTCAATCCCGCCTCAAAATACCGATTGGCAACAATGGTACAGGATGAGCCAACCGGCCGACAATCGACAAAGATAGGGCGTTGGGTTTCTAGGGTTCCTACCCGGTGATGGTCCACGATGCCCAAGATGTCGGCGTATTCGAGCCCCTCTACGGCTTGGGAGGCCTCAAAGTGATCGATGAGGACGAGCTTTCGCGTCACTGATTTTTCCAGGTCGGATCGGGACACAACGCCCAAGAGGCGTCGTTCTTCGTCCAGGACCGGCAAGGCGTGACGAGCCTGCTGAATCAGTTCGCGGACATCTTCGATCTCGTCATTTTCTCCCAGGCAGCTACCCGTGCCAAGATCCAGGCTCGAGAGTGGCATCTGGGCTTGAAGCCGGTGAAAGAGGTCGGCCAAATCGCCGCAGAAGCGCAGCAGTTGATCGGGTCGTTCCTGCTGCCCCTCAGGGTCGCTTAGAACGATCACTCTCCGAGGGCGCCGGGTGGCCTCCATAGCCTGCCAGGTCTTGAGCTTGTCACAAACAAGAATATCATCCAGGCCATAGTCATCGGGTAGAAGCTCTTGGCCTGCCAGCGGGCATAGGAGTCGTCCCAGTTCTCGCTC
The DNA here is from genome assembly GCA_964630575.1 of uncultured Burkholderiales bacterium. Lineage (GTDB taxonomy): Bacteria > Vulcanimicrobiota > Xenobia > Xenobiales > JADMJV01 > JAEXNA01. The sequence goes on from CAZVVF010000398.1 coordinate 2,528, forward strand.
GTCTGAGGGGGCACCCTGCAACAGGTGGCAGCCTGGTATGGCGCACAGGTCCCTCCAGCGCAGCATCTGCCCGAGTAAGGGGACTACGGAGAATCCGAGTAGATACTTAAAGATGTCCCGCCGATGACTGAACACAGAGACCAATCGCCCTTCAGAGTCGACCACCGCGAGCATGCTGCGATTGGATGCGATCAACTCCTCGAGAGCCTCGCCCAACGAGCAGTCCAAACTGAGAGTGGCCGGTTGCCGGCAGGCGACGTCGCGAACTCGAGGTCGAATGTCCTCAATGACCTCCGGAGCCGACTGGCCGGCCAGAGCAAAAACGTGTCTCGCCTGAGGCGGGAGCGGGCCGAGAATACCGGCTTCTGCCGTCTCGGGGAATCGAGCCTCCAGGTTGAACAGTTCAGCCAGAGCGAAGGCTGAAGTCGAGGCGTCGGTGTCGGGGTTCTTGTGGCCGAGCACGAGGACTTTTTGTCGGCTAGACACGGTCTTGGTTCTCCAAGGACTTCCAGAAATGAAGGCAGTTTCGCCCGTTTCGGTCGACCCATTCTGCGTGATCGGAAATCTCGTTGATCAGGTAGAGTCCGTAGCCCCCCTCCGACAGGGGGTCCTCCGGTAGGGACTCAGCCAGCATTCCACTTCGGGGCTCTCCTCCATCGGTGATGTGAAAGGATAGCTTTTCCGAGAACTGCTCTATCACGACCTCTACAAAAGCGCCTTCGCAATCGGGGGAGTGCTCGACGCTGTTGTTCGCCGCCTCGACGACGGCCAGTTCGATTTGAGAAGCGGTCTCCTCGTCCAGGCCGCAGTAGGCAGCGATTGAACGGACCGACACTCCCACCAAAGGGATCGACTCAAGGTTGCGGTCGATGGTCAGTCGGAGTTCCCCTATCTTCACGGAAGCTCGAGCCCTAAGAGGGAGAGGTCGTCGGCTAGTTTTTGCTCGGAAAACTGAGTGACCGAGTCGAGAACAAAGTCTAGGGAATCGGAAAGAGCTCTACCGTTGGAATCCTTCAGGGCAGCCATGAGGCGTTCCTCGCCGAAGAAGTCGCCTTGGGGCCCTTCGGCTTCGGTCAATCCGTCGGAGTAGAGAAAGACACGATCCCGAGATTCCAGTTGGACCTCCAGGTCTTCGAACTCGGCGATATCGAACATGGACACCGCGAAACCGCCGTCTCCTATCTCCATCAATTCACCCTGGCGCTGTATCAAAAGGGGTGGGTGCCCAGCCTGGGTCATGATCAGTTTCTTGGTGCTGATGTCGAGAACACCGTAGAGAAGAGTGAAGTAGTCATCGTCCTCTAGGAACATCAAGTTGAGTTCGCTGGCGACCCGACTCGGCATTTTGACCTCGCCAGAGGGGGTGAGAAGCAATCCGTCGCCAGGCGTCAGCAGTCGACACAGGGTCGCAACTTTAAGGGCTGCCGGAATCCCGTGGCCGGCGACATCGAGAACATAGAACCCGATCTTGTCTTGCGAGAGGGGAAAATAGTTGAGAAAGTCGCCACCCAAGAAATTGGATGGTATGAAGCGATACTTTAGCTGGACGGACAGGCCGTTCGAATCAGCTCGTTCCGCTGGCAACAATCGCTCCAGGCTACGCGCAGCAGCCGCCAAGTCTGACTCTATCTGGTTGTAGGCCACCGAGAGCTTCTTGTGCTTCTCCGCGAGTTGTTCGTTCCTTTCTTGAAGCGAACTCTGGAGAAGACAAATACGCTCGGCGGCTCTCATCCGCACGACGATCTCCTCGGCCTTTGGTGGCTTGGTGGTAAAATCGTCGGCACCGGCAGTCATCGCTTCGATATAATCTGACTGTTGGTTTTTTCCGGTGCAGAGAATGATGTAGACGTAGTGCTCAAAGTTGGTGGTGCGAATCTTCTGGCAGAGCTCAATGCCGTTCATTTTGGGCATCATCCAGTCGGCGATCACGACGTCGTAGGATTCAGCCTGAAGCAACTCCCAAGCTTGTTGACCATCGCCGCAGGACTTGGTTTCGTGACCGAGTCGCTCCACGATTCGCTCCAAGGCCAATCGGCAGACGCGGGTATCGTCGACCACTAGGACTCTCATTTTTGAGTTCTCCGGATTTTGATGGAATGCGCCACTCAAGTCTAAACGCTTTCGATCAAGGCCAAAAGTTCTTTCGTTTTAGCCTCCACCAGAGGTTTGTCCGCTCGGGATTCAACGTTCAAACGGATCAGAGGCTCGGTGTTGGATTTGCGAAGATTGAAGCGCCAGTCGCTGAACTCCAAACTCACTCCGTCGATGTCGCTGGAGGATTGCGCCGCTGATTCGTACTCCTCCAGAACGGCGCTCAACACGGAATCCGCATCGCTGACCTTGCGATTGATCTCCCCGCTGATG
>CAZVVF010000399.1:0-4887 GCA_964630575.1 uncultured Burkholderiales bacterium
AGAACGGCGATCACGCCCAGAAGCCTCGCATCGAGCGCCCGCTGGAACCCGGCCAGACCGTTCTCGTGGTAGACGATGAACCTTCCATTCGACGCTTCCTGCGTCACATACTAGAGGCTGAAGGCTTCTTGGTCATCGAATCGCGGAGCGGTGAGGATGCTGTCGCGATAGCGATAAGGGAAATCCCAGCGCTCGTCCTTCTGGATTTGGTCCTGCCCGACATCGACGGATTCGAAGTCCTCAGTCGCCTCAAGGAGCGAACAGAGACCCAAGACATTCCCGTGATCATCCTCTCTATCATCGAGGACGAAGATCGCTGCTTCAGACTTGGCGCTAACGAGTACCTTCCCAAGCCGATCAATCGGGAACGGTTAGTAGACCGAGTCTCCACCCTGATCTCCTCGGGCAGAGCTCACGACAAAGAGGGGCCCCACTTTGTCTTGGCCGTAGACGACGACGACAGCGTTTTGAAAGCACTCTCCACGATTTTGACCAACCACGGGTTCGAAGTTGAAATCGCTCGAAACGGCAAGGACGGCCTAGAAAAGGCCAAGCAGCGTCCGCCGGACCTCATCATTCTAGATTTGATGATGCCTATCATGTCTGGGCACGAGGTACTGCTAGCCTTGAAACAGAATAGCAGCACCGCTGAGATACCAGTTATGATCCTCACGGCAGCTGAGCCGGACGAACGAATCAGAGCGCTTCAAGGGGGAGCAGAGAGTCTTATGACTAAGCCGTTCTCGGAAAAAGAACTGGCCAAGATCGTACGAGACAGCATTCAGGCTATGAAATCGCCTAGACAGAATCAAGAAAAGGCTTCTGAGGAACAGGAGAACTGATGCCCAAGACCATTGTCATAGCGGATGACGAACCTCACGTCTTGCGTTCGCTAGAGTTTATTCTTAAAAAGCAGGGGTACCAGGTGATCACAGCCGTCAACGGTGTATACGCCTTGGAAAAGATCAAAGCCAATGGCCCCGATCTAGTATTTGTGGATATCCAAATGCCCAGGATGGACGGGAACTCCGTTCTGCGCCATCTGCGAGATGACCCGAACTTCCAGGACCTCTACATCGTGATGATCACCGCCAAAGGCCAAGAGGCCGACCGGCTCAACTCGCTGGAAAGCGGTGCGAACGAGTATGTCACCAAACCGTATTCGCCCAGAAAACTGATTGGACGAGTCAAGGAAATACTCGGTGAGTAGGACCGGCACGTGGTAAATTCAGAAGAGTTACTCTCCGGGCTGGTTGCCCTAGAGAGCTTCAATGAGCGACTCCGATCCGTTGGGCTCGAGTTTGCCATACATCCTGTGAGCGAGGCGGTCAGTGAGGACCTATCCCTGGAAATCGTGGGTGTTCCAGTTGCCGAACTCCGAGTCACCCGCAGCTCGAGCCCTCTCGACGAGGCCACACAAAACAATCTGATAGACCTCGTGCGAGAACAGCTCCAAGCCGAGTTGATGCTGCGATACGAGCTGCAGAACACGCTTGAAGAGCTTATCTCAAAATACGAAGAATTGACGGTTCTCTACGAATCAGCCGAGACAGTTGCTACCGTCATGAACCTAGAAGAGGTGAGCCAACTCATCCTCGACCAGGCCGCTGATATCCTCGACGTTACCCACGCCTCCCTGATGCTGCTCAACGATGAGGGGGACACCCTGGAGGTCGTTGCAGCCAAAGGACTTCGAGAGGACACCGTCGGCAAGGTGGCCGTTCCGCTCGGTGAGGAAATCTCTGGTAAGGTCGCTTTAACCGGGAAACCGATTCTTATTGAGGACCTCAGAGACCATCCCGAAATCGATCGACCGTCCCGAGCCGAAGAGGAATGGACGAGCCTCATTTCGGTCCCTTTGAAAGTGCGCGATCGAATACTCGGCGTGCTCAACGTCAACAACAAGCTGAGCGGTGAGCCCTTTACCTCTGGCGACCTGAAAATGCTCATGGCCCTGGCTCAACTGGCCGCCATCAGTATCCAAAACGCTAGAACCTATCAGAACGCCATCACCGACCGGCTCACCTCACTCTACAACTATGGGTACTTCAGAGAGCAGCTGGACCGTCTCATTACGGACTGCCGTGACAAGTCGGACACGCTCTGCCTGCTCATGTTCGATATCGACCATTTCAAAAACTTCAATGACGTCAACGGGCACGAACTCGGCAATGTCTGTCTCGTTGGCGTGGCCTCGCTCTGCATGGAGAATAGCCGACAGGCCGGTGACCGAGTCCCCGACCTGGTAGCCCGATATGGGGGAGAAGAGTTTATGATTCTGCTCCGCGGTGTGACCCTTCAACGAGCCGAGGAAGTTGCCGAACGCGTCCGCGACGCCGTTCAGAATCGCAACTTCCCAGGCGGTGAGAACCAACCGACTGGCAGGGTCACGATCTCGATCGGGGTCGCTGCCTTTCCAGCTCACGCCGACAGTGGTGACGAATTGATCAACAGTGCGGACGAAGCGCTTTATGAGGCCAAGAGAGGGGGCCGAAATCGTGTCTGCATCTCACAATCAACCAAAGTCTGAACTCGACTGGGGAGGGAATCTTCCAGCGATCCCCTCTAAAACCGGAGTCTTTTGGCCCTCCATCGCCGTGGGGATCGTGTGCGCCTTATTCGGATTCTATCTCATCCTAACCCCGGTCCCTAGAGTCACAAACGCAATCACGACAGCCGCCACTCCTGAGCCGTCTCAAACGAACCCCTCTCGCGATCCGGCCTCCACCCAAGACGCGCGGGTTTTGCGCTGCGGCTTTGTGGACTCCAAGGATTCCACATTTGCCCTCGGGATGGAAGAGTTCGCCAAAGGAGTCTCCCAGCGAACGAACGGTGAATTGGTCATTGAGCTCCTACCGGGTGGACTCGTCGATGGGCGCAAACTGGCCGAGCGAGAGTTGGTCGAGGCCGTCAAAAACAGAGAACTGGCCATGGCCCTATCGACCACGAGCCCACTGAGCAACTTTAACCACGATCTGGATATCTTTGACCTTCCGCTTCTCTTCACAGGCTTCACGCACGTCGATACCGTGCTGGACGGACCCGTGGGAGAAAAGCTGCTGAATTCTCTGCGCAATCACAACCTTCAGGGTCTAGGCTACATGGAGGTTGGATTCCGAATCTTCTCCTCGAGTATTCCCCTACCCGACTACGAGTCTTTTCACGGTAAGAAGTTACGAGTCATGCAGAGCGTCACCCTATCGCGCTTTGTGAAAGCCATTGGCGGGGACCCAGTTCCCGCTCCCGTAAACAAGATCTACCTCATGGGAAAAGAAGGCTACATCGACGGCGCTGGTCGGACCTACCCAACCTACTGGGACTTCCACCTTTACGACGTCCATCGCTTTATCTCGGAGACTCGCCACGCTTACTCGGTGAAAATGATCCTCATCAACAACGAGCTTTTCGAAGACCTTTCGCCACGCTTCCAATCGGCTCTCAGAGAGTCTGCCCAAGCAGCCTCCACCCTGCAAAGGAAAAAGCAGCGAGAAGCCGACCAGAGCGTGAAGAAAATGGCCCTTAAGGAAGGCATTAAAATTTTCGAGTTGACGGACGTCGACCGAAAGAAGTTTGTAGCTGCTTCTGTCGAACTCTACGACGAGTATAGAAAAAATCAATCTCGATCCATTTTGGAAGAGGTAGAGAAAGCTGCCAAAAGTAATCCATGATACCAAACGAGAGAAGGAGAGGGTAACTCGTCATGTCAAGAGTTAAGTTGTTGAAGTCGGAGCTCTGGGATAACGACATACCCGCCCTCTGCATGATCTGCGGGGAGAAACCCGCCCAAACAAAGCACGAGATGATCGCCAAGCACGTCTTCTTTCCTCTCAACCTCTTAGGGATCGTGGGGCAAATCCTCACTCCTAAGAAGATGCCGATGTCTGTGGCGTGTTGCAACGATTGCAAGGCCGGTTACCTCAATGAGGTCAACATGGGCTTGGTCTGGCAAGTGCTCAGGACCTTGATCTTGGTGGGCTTCATCATCACCTTCACGGTCTATTCATCGTCGCTTCCCAAGTCTCTCTTACCCCCTGTTATTTTCGCCATCATCGTCATCATCTTAGAGACTGTCTACTTTTGGACAGTCGGCAAGAACCACGCCATTCGATGCGCGAAGATGGACGAAGGCACTGTCTCGCTCGACCTTCCCACCGGGAAATGGGGTGTCGCCTACACCACCTACAAACGCGAGAAGAACCAAAAGCGAAAAGTTACCAAAGCACCCATCCACGACACGCCGCCTCCAGGCCAGACCGGTGAAGGCGCCCCTCCTCCACCGGCCGGTCAGGCTCCTACGATCGGTCAAGGGTCTCCCTTCTCCGCGCCCGGCACCACCGAGATATCCGGTATCTCCTTCGAAGGCCACGAGCATGCTCAGATCCCCGCGGATCTGCCCGAGTTCTTGCACGCGGTTAAGATGGGCGACACCGACCAGATGGATGAAGTCCTCAAGAAGGGCGCCGACATCAACGAAACTCTGCCAAACGGTATGAACGGGCTTCACATAGCCGCCATCGCTGGGGGAATGCAGATGGCCAATGTTCTCATACAGCGAGGCGTCCCAGTCAATTCAGAAATGGGTAACGGCCTCACCGCTATGCATTTGGCAGTGCAGTCCAACAACCAAAGCGTGGTTGGGCTGCTCCTGGCCAAGAAGGGGAACCCCAACCACAAAAACGCGGAGGGACGCACACCTCTGCATTGGTGCGCGGCAGTCGACGACGAGCGCCTAGACCCCAACAACCGTTACAAGATGGCCAACGTTCTGATACGAGGCGGTGGCGACCCGACAATTCAGGACTCCAACGGGAAAACACCCGCCGACCTCGCCAACCAGATAGGCGATGCCAAAGTGGCCGAGGCTTTTAGCTAGCGGCGTTAGGAAAC
>CAZVVF010000400.1:0-4886 GCA_964630575.1 uncultured Burkholderiales bacterium
AAGATAGGGACCGGCCAGGTGCCCCACATGGAGGGGACCGTTGCTGGTGGGCGGAGAGGGAAATATGAGTCTGGGGGGAGTGGGTTGGGTTTGGCTCTCTGGCTCGTCACCAAACATGTGATAGGAGTTCGTATCGGTTTCGTCCCCCCACCAAAAGAGCGATAGGAACATTAGGGGGTCGGTCGCTGACTCGTTCTTGAGGGTGTGCTGGCTTCCGGATGGCATCACCACGACGTCCCCTTGGCCGATGGGGCTCGTCTCGTCGTCTACAGAGATGGTGCCGGTGCCTTGAAAGACGATAAAGGTCTCATCGGGGTCGTGGCTGTGAATCATGGTTTGACCGCCTGGCTCGATGATGGCAAGGCTCGCACCAAAGGGAGTGTCTTCGATCTCGTCCCACGGATAGATGTCCTTGTAAAGAACTTTCTCGGGCTCCGAGTCGAGTGAGGCTCGGTCAAATTTACGAATCAACATATCCTTGCTCCTTACGGGGAGGTTTTACTCCCGACATGGGTGGTCCCTGCCCACAAACCTGGCCAGAGTTAACGTTTTATCTTTATATCGTTTACAAGAGTTAACATCTTCCTGACATTTCCAAAAGAACGAGCAGTGAGCCATTGATAAATTGAGTACAAGCAAATCAACCCCAACCGAGGAGATACAAATATAATGGCATACGTAGGATACACCCCCACAAATCTTAACTTCCCCAGCAACAACCGCGGAGTTGCGACCTCCCCACAGAGCAACGGCGGAAACATCAACAACGTCAACGGAATCGGAAACACGGTCACCAACAATCAGACCAACGCTATCGACCAGAGCGTCACCAACAACGACAATAGCAAAGCGGTCATCAATCTTATCTTCAACGAAGGTGACACCATCAACCGTACTGCCCCTCAAGAGTGCAAACACGGCAAAGGTAAAGGCAAAGGCAAGGGTAAGGGCAAGGGGAAAGGCAAAGCGAAGGCCGCGAGCTCAGCCTGCCGTCCGAGTCAGCTCGGTGCTCCTCAACAGGCCCAGGGTGCCAGCCAAATGGGAATGATGATGAAGATGATGAGCATGATGATGAGCCTCATGCAAAACGTTGGCGGCGGTGGAGTCGCTGGTGGCGGAATGCCTCAAGTAGGAATGGGCAACCAGATGTCTCAGTTCAGACACCCTGGATTCATGATGTAAGAGCCAGAGATCATAAGCAAAAGAGCCTCTCCTAGCGGGGGGCTTCTTTGATTTCACCTGCGTTTTTGGCCTGCCCTTGTGGAGCGCATCGCAAACGGTTTCTGGAGGGAGACCACTTGTGGGATCGAAGGCAACTCAAGCACGAGGAGATTGTTAGTTATGTCTGATGGGATCGTTGGGAGCTTAAAGGACGCTTGGGGGGTTGAGGACGAGGGTCCGGATCCCACCAAGCTACCCGGCTTGTTAGAAATGGCTGAAGCCTGGCTTGAGGATGACGGCAACGCACCTTCAGAGATCTCGCACCATTTCGAGGCTATGAAGAACCGCTTGATCGGTGCGCACGTCGAGAGATCCCAAGCTCTAAACGCTGGCGACGTGAAGTTCGATGAAAAATTCGCGGTCCTGGTCGAGAAAAACCTCAAGGATATGCTCTCCGTAGAGAAGGCCCTAGAGAAGTTCATCGAGGCGAGCTCTAGTGGCAATCGGGAAGAGTGTTGGGAAGGGTTAGGAGAACTCGAAGAGGCCATCGATGGCATGAGAGAGTCGGGTGATGCGATCGAGCAGTTCCTCGACTCGTCGCCGCTGGTCTGTATGAGTTGTTCGGCTATTGGACCTGAGCCAACCTGTCCGAAGTGTGGCGGAGAGCGATTGATTCTCGACCCTTCTCAGGGCGGGGAGGATGAACGAAAGAGCCACGTCTCTGATGAGGTGCTGGCTGTTTACAATAGCTATATCGCCCTGCTTGGGGGCAAAGCCCCCATGTCGACTTTGGTCAACGACCTTCAATCCCTAGAGTTTACCTACTTGGAGGCCGAAGCTATCGCTGAACAAGCCATGGCGAGCGAGGTCGCCACCGACCGACTCAAGCAAACGGCCGAACAGATGCTGTCGGCGATCGCGGATACCCTCTCGGGGATTGAGACGATGCACGGCGTGACGAAGAGTCGCTCTATGGCGGAGTTGAACGCAGGCTGGCAAAAGATACTAGACAGCTCTGTTCGCGCCCAGGAATTGCTGATCAAGCTCAATTCCCTAGCGGCGGCTCTCGAGTGACGGATAGAGCGAGCCGCCAGGAGTTGGCACAGCAGGTCCGTGAAGAGGCCGAAGCCCTCGCTGCTGCGGTCGAGGCTGCCGAGACGGCAGATGAGAAGTCGGATGTCTTTTTTAAAGGGATAAGAGAGAGTTGCATCCCCTATCTTCCCTGCCGGCTTCGCGATGATCCCGAGCAGCTCTACGCGCGCTGCTACGAGGGGCTCTTTCTACTGGCCCGGGCCAATCTTCCCTTGGCCGTTGGCTTTGCGATGCATCTCTACAACCTGGCAGCCTTGGCCACGCTCCCGGTTCCCAGCGCGCCGGAGTTTGAGAATCGGCGAAAGATCCTAGTGGACTCGGTGCAAAAATACCGAAGCCTGTTGTGTATATCGAGCTTCGGCTCGAATATTCGAGGGCGCGGTGTGCAAAATCCCAATGTGGTGGTCGACGAGAACGAACGGGGTGAATTCGTCTGCAACGGGCGCAAGAACTTCCAATCCATGGCCACCAAGGCTGATATCTTGATTTTCAGTGGTTACCTCGACGACGACACAATGGGAATGTTCTATTGCCAGTTGGCTGGCCAGAAAGCCATCGTTCCCGGTGAATCCCTGTTCGCCGGAGCCATGTCGCTAACCGATACCAAACCGCTCACCATGACGAACCTCGTGCTCAAGCGGCGCAACGTCCTGTCCTTGGAGGAGTGGTTGACCTTTCACGTGTCCAACTACGCCACGAGTTGGTTTGAGGCTCTGATTTCAGCGGCCTACCTCGGCGGCGCTGCCAAAGCGCTCGACGAGGTGCGAAAGTTCGCTCGTTCTGTCTCCCACGATCAGGAGAATCTGCTCTCAGAGTTGGATGGATTTGTACTCGAATCAGGCCGACTCGCCTGTAGACACCGCGCCGGACTGGCCTTCGGTCAGAGCTTTGGTCCCTGTGCTGCGAAGTATTGCCGGGCCGTGGTCGAGGGGGAAGATGTGGACTATCAGGAGGCCTTGTCGGTGGACATCATGGATATCTCCTCAGCCATCAAGTACACCTGTACAGGGATTGCCCAAGACGTTGTGAACGGCGCTCGGGCGCTGGTGGGGTCACGCTCTATGGCGGTGACTCACCCCATCCACGCCCTGACGGAGCAGATCTGCTTCGGGCCTCTCCATCCCATTATTCCTGCGCGGCACGAGCGGGAGTGTGGCGAGGAACTGCTCGCTGAAGAGCCCTACCATGGGCTCTTCCCTCATGCCTACGGATAACCATTTCACCATTTTTTCATGGTTGTCGACTATATTCAAAGAGCAGGAGAGACTCTCTCAAAAGAGTCGAGTGGATACCGAGGTTGATTTGCTTAAAGACTTTTCGGTGGGATTCCACACTGCCCAATTTTGAGTCCGCTGGATCTTGAGGCCCTCATGGCTCTGAGAAGGTCGCCGCAGAGCGACTCTGGGTCTCCCGGTCCGCGTCTGCCAAATCCACATCGCAGGTTCGCTTTTTCGGGGTCGCTCCCAGAGGGCTGTGGAGAGGAATAGGAAAAGGCCGTGGGAAGCCCTGTGGCGGCCTGTGAGAGGAGCCCCGCACGATGATACGAGAACTCAGGGATCTGGGCGTTGCCGGCTATCGCCACCTCAAATGCTACGAGCACCTCACTTGTGAGATCTCTTTTCCGCTGCAGGCGCGTTTCCCGGAGATGATGTCTCTCTGTGCTCAGGCAAACTTTGCTGCGGCCCGACAGATCGCGCGAGTGGTCGTTGAGAACCTGTTGAGGAGCTCGGACTTGGGCCCGGACGAGAGAGAGACTCTCGAAGCCTGGTTGGCCGCTATCTCCGAAGGAACCGCTGACTTTCACGAAGTCTTTCTGGGTCTTGAAGAGGTCCTGGACTCTCACAGCCAAGAGATCGAACAGGAATGGTCTGCTGAGGACATCACCGAGGAATTGGACAATCTGATCGCGCTCTGCCGCGCTGCAGAATGAGCGATTCTCGGCTTTGGCCTCTCTAGGCGAGGCGCTGCTTTCGTTCCAGGCCCACGGACTCGGCACCGTGTTTCTCACTTTGGCCAGAGACGGCCTCGAAGCTCGAGTGGGCAGCAAAGGCCAAAGCCTGGCTCAGGTCAGCCACCAGGTCCTGGGCATCCTCGATGCCTACGGACAGACGGATCAAGGTGTCAGAGATGCCAGCCTCGGCGCGAGCTTCGGCAGATATGGAGGCGTGGGTCATGGTGGCCGGATGAGCGACCAGACTCTCCACGCCGCCCAAGCTCTCGGCTAGGGCGAAGAGGTTGAGGCGAGAGAGAAAGGCTCTGACCACATTTTCGCCCCCCTTGAGTTCAAAGCTCAGCATAGCCCCAAATCCAGACTGTTGACGTTTGGCCAATTCGTGTTGGGGGTGGTCCTCGAGCCCAGGGAAGTGAACCTTGCTGACAATGGGGTGTCCCTTCAAGAGTTCAACGGCGGCTTCGGCGTTGAGTTGGTGTTGCTTCATTCTCAGGGGCAAGGTACGGAGGCCTCTCAGGGTGAGATAGGCGTCGAAGGGGGCACCGGTAATACCGAGGCAGTTCGCCCACCAGGCAAGCTCGCTGGCAAGTTCCTGAGTTTTGGCGATCACGGCACCGGCAACCACGTCGCTGTGCCCGTTGACGTATTTGGTGGTGGAGTGGATAACGATATCCGAACCGAG
>CAZVVF010000401.1:0-4866 GCA_964630575.1 uncultured Burkholderiales bacterium
GTGGTGGAAGATGGTGTGAGGCTCTTTTTTAGCCATCAAGCCTCCTCCGGGCAGTTGCCGCTCAAGTTGCACTCGACCATCCTTGTCGAGCGCTACCTGCATTCGGTCTTGCACCGAGTGCAGCCGGTCGACGCCAACCTTATTCCGCGTTTTATTACCGCACACGGAACGCGATCTTTGGACTCGGTGCTCCTGCTGGTCATCGCCTGGGCCGAGTGCGCCGTTGCCAAGGGCGACAGAGCCTTGGCGGTGGACCTCCACGGTGGGGCGGTCCGCGCCCTGGCCTGGGTGGAGCGATACAAGGGCCATACCGGGCTGCTGCATCAGGGGCCCTTTGCTGATTGGGCTGACAGCATTGCTCGCAAGGGTCCAGTTCTCTACACCAACGTACTTTGGTGGAAGGCGGTAAAGGGGATGGAGGCGGTCGAATCCCTTTTGCCTGAAGGCATGGTCCACGCCTCGGAGGGTTCGAGCGTGATCGGGCAACGGATTTTGGATGCCTACTATTCTCAAGAAGAAGGTTACCTGTTTCAGACTCCCACCCACGCCATGTTTTGTTCGGCGCCCAACTATATGGCCGTAGCCTGGGGGTTGACGGAGCGCGAACAGTCTCTGCGCATTCTCCATTACGCGCGACAGGCGGGGATGAGCGATGTGGTACCTTCACGGGTTACCGACAGAGAATATCCCTTTTACCAGGTTGGACCAGAAATGAGACTAGCCGGTATTGCGCACTACCACACCAAATGCTCCTGGATGTGGATCGGAGGTTGGCACGCCATGGCCTGTCTGAGGGCGGAGCGAGTGGATGAAGCCCGAGAGATCGTAGACCGAATGTTGAGCGTGGTCGCACGCGATCACACGGTATACGAGGTTCACGCCCAAGATGGTCAACCGCTGGCCACAAGGCTCTATCATTCCGAGGAGCCGCTGTCCTGGAATGCGGCTATGATACTCTATGCCTATGACAGTGTCAGGGAGGTTTCGGCATGAATGAGTGGGAGGGACGCTTTCGTGTCGCCATGTTCACCAACGTGTATCTGCCGGTCACCAACGGTGTCGTGGTCTCGGTGGAGTCCTTTCGCAAGGCTCTGACACGCCTCGGCCATGACGTGTTCATATTTGGCCCTGATAGTGGTGATATCGAGGACAGAGCCCCGTTCGTGTTCCGCTATCCTGCCTTGGAATTGCCGCTGCAAAAATACCCCATGGCTCTACCTATGAGCCCTTACATCGACCACCTCATCAAGAACCTGAAGCCACAGGTCCTGCACGCCAATCATCCGGCCCTCTTGGGGAGAGTCGCGGAAAAGAAGAGCGAGGAGCTGAACCTTCCTTTGGTGTTCACCTACCACACGCGCTACGCCGACTACTCTCACTACGCCGACCCACTACCCCAAGAAGAGGTCAAAGATTTTATCGAACACTGGCTGGGTGCGTTCATGTCCAAGTGTCATCACGTGGTTGTTCCCAGTGAGAGCATCAAACAGATGCTGGAGGCCAAGTATGGCATGTCGGAGTTTGTCTCGGTGGTTCCTACCGGCATTGATCTTGAGCACTTCTCTAGGTATAGCAAGGATGAAGCTCGAGAAAAGTTGGGTTGGGACGAGGACCGTCTGTACATCGTGTCGGTGGGTCGACTGGCCAAGGAGAAGAGTTTCGATATCCTGATCGAGGCCTTCGCTCTTCTCGATTCCAAGGACGCCTGTCTCGTGATCATTGGGAGTGGGGACGAGAGGAAGGACTTGCAGAGGCGCGCCGTTCAGCTCGGTATCGGGGAACGGGTTCTTTTCACGGGTCTTCTCAGCACCGACCAGGTTCCCGTGTATCTGTCCGCCTCAGATATCTTCGCCTTTGCGAGCGTCACAGAGACTCAAGGCTTGGTCACCATAGAGGCCATGGCCTCGGGTCTACCCGTCGTCGCTGTGGACGCTAGTGGAACGCGTGAGGCCGTCAGTGAGGAATGCGCGATTCTGACCGAGCCCAACGCCGGCGCATTGGCTCAAGGGCTGAGTTCGATGCTGGCTCGCTCAGACTTGTCTGCGGTCTCTGAGGCCTCTCGAAAGAGAGCGGCGACCTTCGGCCTGTTGCAACAGGGAAGCGCCATGGTCGAGGCTTACCAAAAGGGGATCGAGTCCCACGCGCGAGGGCAGAGAGCCTTTGTCCCTGAGGATGACATGCAGAGTCGTTGGCGGCATTTTCTGGGCTTTTTTCGACTGTGAGCGGCTGCCTTTTTCGTCCAAATTCTTGAATATGGAGAGAGACTATGAATGACCCCCTCGGCGATCTGAGTCCTGAGGACTTTGCACGCTCGGCGAACTTTTTGACCGAATGGTTGAGCGACTACCTGGCTCCGGAGTCCCGACCCGAGCCGATTCTGAGCCAGGTTTCACCGGGACAGATCCGCGAGCGGCAGAGCGTCGAGCCGCCCCTGGAGGGCACTGACGCCCTCGGGGTCTTGCGGGAGTTTCAGAACGAGCTGTCAGATGGTCTCACTCACTGGAATAGCCCACGCTTTTTCGGTTATTTTTCTATCTCTGCGAGTATTCCAGGGGTCTTAGCGGACTTTCTGAGTTCGGGTCTCAATCAGCAGGCCATGCTTTGGAGAACCTCTCCGGTGGCGACCGAACTCGAGCAGGTGACCCTGGATTGGCTGCGCCAGGCCATGGGTCTTCCCAAGCCTTATTCTGGTGTGATTTACGATACGGCCTCAGTGGGCACCCTACACGCCTTGGCAACGGCTCGGGACAGGACGCTTCCAGACGTTAGGGAGAAGGGCCACGCCGGTCGTCAGTTGGTGGTCTACTGCTCCGAACACACTCACAATTCTATCGACAAAGCCGTGCTCATGTTGGGGCTGGGTTGGGACAACCTGCGTAAGATTCCGTGCGACGCACAGTTGGCGATGATCCCTGAGAAGCTAGCTCAGCAGATCGCCGAGGATAGAGCGGCTGGCCTCTACCCGTGCGCTGTGGTCGCGACCACAGGAACGACCTCTACGGCCGCCATCGATCCGGTAGAGGCCATCTCTAGGATCTGTGCCGAAGAGGACGTGTGGTTGCACGTGGACGCCGCCTATGGTGGCTCAGCCGCTCTCGTGGAGAGTTCTCGCCATCTGTTTGCCGGTTGGGAGAAGGCCGACTCCATCGTGGTGAACCCACACAAGTGGCTCTTCACACCCTTTGACTGCTCGGTACTCTTTTGGCGAGATATCGACGCCCTCAAGCGAGCCTTCTCTATGACCGCTGAGTACCTGAAAAATGCCGAAGAGGGCAAAGTCCTCAACCTGATGGATACCGGCGTTCAGCTGGGTCGCCGATTTCGAAGTCTCAAGTTGTGGATGATCTTTCGTTGTTTCGGCCTCAAGGGACTTCGTGAGCGATTGGCCTACCATTTGGATTTAGCCCAGCTGCTGGGCCGCCGATTAGAGGCGTCAGAAGAGTTCGAACTG
The DNA here is from genome assembly GCA_964630575.1 of uncultured Burkholderiales bacterium. GTDB lineage: Bacteria > Vulcanimicrobiota > Xenobia > Xenobiales > JADMJV01 > JAEXNA01. Next base: position 3,452 of record CAZVVF010000401.1, read on the forward strand.
GTTTTGCCAGTGAGTCTCTCTTTGGTTTGCTTTCGCTGGAGAGGGCGCTCCGACGCTGACCAGTTGGAGCTGATGGGACGGCTCAATCAGGCGGGCGGGTTCTTCATCTCTCACACCAAGGTCTTCGACCGGATCGTCCTGCGTTGTGCCATCGGTCATATACGAACGAGCCACAAGGACGTGGAACTGTTCGTGGAGGAACTCACCAGGCTCACTCACTCAGAGTCGTCGTCGCCCTCCTGAAAATAGGGCCACGGGGGCTCCTTGATCTCGCGGACCTTCGGAGGAACCGATTCGTGATCAAAGGGGCAGTGTCGGCATCCGTTTCCGCAACAGTGTCCGCGCCGCAGGTGGTAGCGCTCGGTGAGCACAAACTTGCCGTTTTCGATATAGAATTCGTCGTCTTGCAGTCCCATTTTCATAGGGCGTTTTCGAGCTTCTCTTTTAAGAACTGGTAACAGGGGGGGAGGTTGCGGGGATGGAGGGGGACTAAGTTTGGACCCGTTAGGGCGTGGGTCGAGGTCCCCTCCACCACAAGGGTGTCACTGTTGAAGCCACGGTAGCTCATAACCACTCTCAGTCCTTTGAAGTGGCTCGGCTTGGTTCGCAGGGTCAGGGTGTCTCCGTAGGTGAGGCGCCCCTTCAGTTCTACCTGGTAAGAGAGCACGGGAGCAAAGAGGCCCTGGGCTTCAAACTCCTGGTAGGGTTGGAGAAACTGCTGAAAGTACTCCGTGCGCCCCTGTTCAAAATAGACGGGGTAGTGAGAGTGGTGGACCACACCCATCTGGTCGGTTTCAGCGTATCGTACCTCAATCAAACTGGTGGCGCTTTGCATGGAACCACTGTCTTTTGAGTTTGCCGGTCGACACCTTCTGGGCTGTGGCTCCAAGGCTTCGGACTAGGCGCAATGGTTCACGTCGCTAGGGGAGAGCGCCGCACTCTCATGGTCGTCTCGGCTTTTCTGCCAGTGATAGAAGTTGAGATACCAGTCAAAGGAGACTCGCTTTGAGGCGATCAAGGGGGTGGCGTCGTATCGACTGACACGGAGTTCGATCTGAGAGAAGGCCTCGTAGAGGTCTTCCGTTTCCAAGAGCTTGGACTCGCGTCGCCAAGCCTGCAGAGCCGCGTAGATGACCAGAAGCCTTGGCAGCGCCGATAGCAGCATCAGGTTATAGAAGATGGGGGTCGCGCCGAGCAAGAACTTTCGCTCGATGAGGGCCTTTAGAAAGCGCTCACTCTGCTGTTTTATCCAGGGTTTTTCCTCGACCTCATAGGACTCGACAAGCTGGCTAAGATGGCCTTGGAAGTTCCAGTCGGGAAGACTCACCCAGCAGTCGTTTAAGAGAGCTTGAAACAGGTGGCCCACGGCGTCGTGATCGGCGCCTTCGAGCTCGGCGAGAAGCTGCAGGGTTATT
>CAZVVF010000402.1:0-4861 GCA_964630575.1 uncultured Burkholderiales bacterium
GTTGACGGTGTCGTTGCTGAGCACGCCGTTGGCGGCCGCTATGTTCACGGTGGCATTGCCCAAGGCGTTGTAAGTGTCGTTGACGGCAACCGGGGCCAATATGACTATGGGTGTGCCGGGCGTATTGGTAAAGACGAAGTTCTCATTCGAGTCACCGCAACCGCTCAGCAAAATGGCACAAGTAAGCACGGGACTCAAGAAAAGACCACGCCTTCTAAATCTTTTGTTCACGATGTTCCTCCAGAAAAGGCTCCTAGGTGAGCCTGAAAAAATAGTTTCGTTAAGGCTTGAATCTTGAAAAGTTTAGATCGTCATTTTGTTTGAGGAAATGATTTCTGTCATATTTGCCGTGGAGCTGGGGTCGCTGATTTCGGTTGACGGTGGCGAACGTTTTACTTGCAGCAGCCGCAGGATTGGGTTTGCAGGGTACGCAAGTAGGTGGAGATTCTATCGGCTGTCTCTGCAAAGCTGGGCCGCTCTGCCCGCAAGGGTGATAGAAACACTCTAGGTAGCATTTCTTCCCTCATCTCGTTTCTTTAGTTTAGGCAGAATAAGGCACCCCAGGAGTACCAAAGCTCCCCCTGCAAAACTTGTCCATGCCGGTACCTCCTGCCAGATCAAGAACCCGAATGCAATGTTGAAGACGATGCCAATGTACCTTGTGGTGGCAACTAGTCCGGCCTGTTCCAATCGATAGGCTTGAGTCAGACAGTACTGAGCCATAAAGGATACCGTGCCAAGGAAGACGGTCACCGCCGCAAGCGTGCCCGTGGGAACAACGAGCTTGTGTCCTGTCATAAATGGAATCGGCAGCAGAGTGGCCACACCCAAGAAGGCCAACATTATGGTGTAGTTGTCATGGTCTTTGGAGAGCTGCCTGATAGCAACAGAGGCTGAAGATGCCAAAATGGCCCCTACGATGCCGATGAGCGCGTAGGCCACGTGAAGATTGAACTCCCAGGGTGTGGCCACCAAAAAGGCGCCTGTGGCGGCGGGGATGAGGGCCAGAGCTGAGCCTTTAGGCATCTTCTCCTTCAAAATGTTGGCGGCAAAAACAACGGTAATGAGAGGAGACAAATGGGCCAAGAACGATGCTTCGGCCAAAGCGATCTTGGAGATGGTGAGAAAGGCTAGTAGCAAGGACCCAGCACCGAACAGACCGCGGCTGAGGAGAAGGGGCCAGTTGTGAACCACAGGTTTCAGTTTTTTCCGCCGAATGATGGCAAGGGTCAGGGCTGTTCCAATAATCCCTCGGTAGAAGACAATCTGGGGTACGGACATGGAGTCCGATAGATACTTCGCTGAAGCGTTCATACAAGCAAAAAGAAAGGACGCCAAGACCGCATAGAAGAGTCCGGTTCTCAAGCTCTTGTTCTCTCTTTTGCCTTGGCTAGGAGAGTCTCTACTCGCCGTTCGATTTTGGTGTTTGTTGACTCCATGTGACCCTCCAGAAGCTCACGCGCTGAGGTGGAAAGTTCGCTCAAGACGACATGGAGATCGGCGTAGAGCCTATCTATGGCCGGGCAAGTTAGGTGAAGCCGTCGAGAGAGCGCTCGAAGCAGGCAGAGATGATAGATGTCTTCTGTCAGAAGTCTAGGTAGGCTCGCCTTCTCGAAATCGATCGTCGTGACGGGAACAGCTGAAAAGTCAAAATACCGACCATCTTGGTCCGGGTCAGAATGAGCGTCCACCAACAAACCGGTGTAGCGAGCATACAGGAGGTCACCTTGTTGTTCGGTGCTGAGAGTTGGGAATCGGTCCACTTCATCCTCTTCTAAAAAGCAAGATGGGACTCGATAGTTGTCGCGGTGTAGAAAGGCAAGCAGGTTGAAGGGGTTCAAGCCAAAGCTCTGGCCAATGGCCATAACCTCGCGAGCAAATAAGGCGTAGATTTTCATACGCCTTCGCTCAATGGGTCCTTCGGGATACAACTTGTAGAGATATTTTGGAGTCGGATTCAGAGCAAAAGCAGCACGAAGGACGAGTGGCGCCATTGACAAGACTGGGTGCACATAAAGAGTGATGTTTCGAAACTCAGCCTCAAGACAAGATAGAACTGGTGAGGGGTTGAGACCCGCCTTTTGAAAAGGCACACTCACGTGTTGGGCCGTCTCCAAATCAGAAGCGCCCAGGTAGAATTTCTTCTTAACAGCTTTCAAGACAACAGAGTCGTTTTGAAATTTGGCCGCTCCCCAAAAGTTGGAAAGACTCACCACAGATCTACCAACGGCCAAACTCCTAACGATTTCACCGCTGAAAAGTCCCGGGCTCAATAAAACTATGGTCTCAAAACGAAATTTTTTGAGGGAGTACAGGACCTCTTGGTAAGCGGTATGGGGTACGGCCAAAAAGAGGCATTCTGCGTGTTCTAGATCTTCTGTAGAGTCATCGAAAAAGCGAACTTGACCCCGAATGTTCCCATTCCAATTTCCTAACTCAGGCTTGGAAGAAAGGGCGCGAAAATTTATGCCCGTGCTTTCCAACAGCTGCTTTCTTTGTTCTGAGCATTGGCTTCTTCGAGCCAAGAAAGAGTATTCTAACCCGCTTTTCTCAAGTAACCGCGCTGTGGCAAGAGCAACGGGACCGAGCCCCACGATAGCTGCTTTACCTCGAACACCAGAGTTCCCAGCTATCATCGCTTGGAGAACACGAGAGTTTGGTACAGAGAGGCCAAGTCGCCCAGCATCCAAAGACGCTCCCATTCTTTGCGAGGACCGGTCTTGAGGGGATAGTTCAGCAATCTTTGCAAACCGTTGCCAAAGCGGCAAACGATCTTGCTGCCAGGGTCAACGGATCGGTGCAGATGAGTTAAAATCGCCTCTTTCTCAGGAACGAGTGAGGCCACCATAACATGGCTAAAACCTTTGGCCGGATACTGCTCTCCCAATCCGTATTCTAGAGACAAACGATCTTGGTAGGAGTTCTTGGTCAGCTCTTTGGACTGTTCGATGGCATCGAGGTCAGCATCGATCCCCACGACGCGACAACCAAAATGCCGAACCAGGATATGGCAGGACAGCGGCATAGCACCGCAACCGATAAACAGTACCCTACTGCGATGGTCAAAACTGGCCACCTCACCGTGCCGTATGGTGGTCCGGGAGACCTCTTTGAGATAGTCGTTGATGCATCGGTGGTCTTTGGATAGCCGATAGGAGGCCGCCTTTTCGATAAGTCCAAAGCTCTTTGCAGCAAGACTCTGGACATCTCTCAAGAGGTTCTCCCGAGAGTCACTCCAAGCACGAGTGTAGGATTGATGACAGCGCGGGCAGTTGACGATCTCTCGCAGATCACTGATACGTTCTTCAAGGGCGGCGAAGTCGTTTTCTGAGGTTTCTTGTTCGAAAGCAGTCTTAAGCTTGGAGAGCTTTTTCTCAAGGTCATGGCTCACGCTGGGAAAGTCTCGGCTAACATTCATCGTTTGCCCAGCCTATCCACGGAGTGACCTCTCCACACCATGCAAGAGAATCAATGAGGTAGCTGCCATCAGAAGAGATAGTAAGAGAAACTCAAGAACCTCACGGGACCACAATCTGGCCCTCTTCGGTTCATAGACCTTCATCGGCAACTCATCGTGGAGCTTGAGAAGCTGTCTTTTTGTTACCGTTTCTTCGCTGAAGACTCGCGGCAAGAGCTCGTCTCTCATGTCCTGTCGTGATTGTTTGACAAAAAGGTAGTAGTCCAGGTGGCTCAGCAGATCTGTACCGGAAAACTCTTCCAAGAGTAGCTGCATTCGAACGGTGGGAAACAAGAGACTCCAGCTCAGTGAACGCCTATAATTTTCCTCTAAGTTCCTGAAGTAATCCGCTGCTTGCTCTTGCACGGCAGCATCACCAGCGTCGTGCATGGCGTAGTACCAACTCCAGCTGAACTTCTCCTGAAGGATCGGGGCTTCAGCGTAGCGGGGGTCCACGCCAACGGCGGCCTTGGCCGTGATCTCCTTGTCTATATCCCAACCGTCGTTGACAACTTGGCGGGCACGAATGGTGATGGAGGCGCCACTCTTGATGGCGTCACGGGGGAGACAAAGATTCAAAACGGCCGGACCAACAAGAGTGAGGCAGGTCCAGAGTCCCAAGAGTGCCCCCGCATTTCGAGTAGAACTCCAACCGAGACTGCACACCGCCCCCGCTAGACCGAACCAAAACAAGAGATAGGCCACAGTCACAGTTAACCAGGGCGCGAGCGATTGCAGTGGGGCTCCGCATCCCATTAGGCTCAGACCTACCAGAGTGAGAGTTAGACCCCCAAAGAGGAGAAATCTCACGGCCAAACGACCTGCCACAAGCTTTCCTAGAGGAAGCCCAGAGACCCTCAGCAGAGGAAGAGTTCTTCGCTCCGCGTCAGCCGAGAGCGTGTCGAAAGTGAGGGAAATGACGAGAAGTGGTAGTAGGAACACCAACACAAAAGCGAGATCAAAGTGCCCTGCCGCTGCCTGACTGGGGTTGGAGAAACCTGAATCAAAGAGGTGCGCATACAGAGTCCTCAATCTTACAATTTGATGATAAGAATGAAGGTCTCTCTGTCCGAGTGACAAGGATGCTTCCGGCAAAGGTTTGTGAGCGGTTGACTGCGAGAGATAGTAACAAGCACGACCGAGCTGCTCCTCATCTTTGAATCTTTCCTGGAAATAAACTTGATCGCTTTCGGTGATGAGTCTTTCGAGACGGTCAATAACCTGGAGTTGTTTGTTGATTTGAGAGCGACCATAGCCAAAAGCGGTCAGAACGAAGAGACAGAGCAGGGCACTTGCTGTCAAAAAGACACGATTTCGAAGGGTGCGTTTGAATTCCCACTGCCACCAAGTCATCGTGGCCTCCCGGGGCTCAGAAGCAGTAGCGCAAGAAGAAGGCCTGTTTGG
>CAZVVF010000403.1:0-4861 GCA_964630575.1 uncultured Burkholderiales bacterium
TATCTGGAACTTCGAGGCTAACCCAGTTCACCTCATCGCTCAGGAAGAGGTGATCGAGCTTCCAGAGTGGGAACACATCTGGAAAGGTAAGGCCAAACCCAAAACCTGTGGTCGTAGGGGCATTGCCCAGAGGTAAGCCTTGGACCAGTGGTGCGGCAGCGGGGACGTTGAAGTCACCGCCAAGGATCAACGGTCCTTGAGTTCGCTCAATCCTGGCGACCAACGCCTGCCTAGCATCTCTATGCATGGCGACCGTTTCATCGATGGACCTAACAGGCATGAAGCTGGTCGCAGCTTTGTCGGCGTGGATATTCATAACCACAAGGGTTGTGTTCTCGAGCGCCACCTCGGCCTGCAAGAAGAAGCCCGAGAAGTTAGCCTTCCCCTCTACCTTCTTCAAGGGGTATCGACTGAAGATTGCCAGGTCTTGCTGCCCATCGTTGCGCACGACGTAGTGGCCCGGCAAAGCCTCCATCAGGGCCCGCAATGTCAGCGGCTCCTGAAGCTCCTGAAAGAGTGCCAGGTCGAGGTCCTGGTCTTTCACAAAAGTCGCTAACTCAGCCGCCCCACCAAATCCGTGCTTGATGTTCCAAACAAGCACCTTGATCTCAGTGCCGTCTCTCTCAGCGGCTTGATGGAAGTCCACACCAAAGGGACTCACCACCACCAGCGAGAGAACCGCGACCGCCAGCAAACGGACAGACTTGTCCCGCTTGGCGATGCCAAATATGCCAAGCGCTATAGGCGGGAACCAGAAAACAAAGGGAGGCAGATAGGTGGCCGCAGCGAGAGTCCAGTGAAACTCACCAAGCCAAACCGGTGCCACTCTTTGCAGAATGAGAAAGAGCGAATAAAGGAACCCTAGGGTGAGACAAAGGCGCCTTGTTCGATTCATCGAAAATATGGGTTAGCGCTTCGCCATTCGCTTGCTTTAGAGGACGGGTTCGGATTTGTCCCCGACCTCTGTTGGGACGAGCTAAAATGAGGATTGAGGCTCCGCCAATCTGTTTTGGGCGCAACATCCACCTTGCGGTCCCTGTGCACGTCAGCGGCCTTGAGCCCTGAGAAATAAGGATTCGCAGCCTTCCAACTCGTACTGGCTGGGTCGTCTTCCACGTTGGAATCCTCAGGCGCCGTTTCAGGAGACTTCTGGTCCTCCCCTACCTCACCACCGGAATCCTCGTGCTTGACAGCTTCATTCTCTACGGGAGAATCCAAGGTGTCCCGTGGAGATGTTCGCTTACGGCTACCTTGCCCTATGGCAAACGCTGCGGTGAAACCGATGGCGCCGGTGGCCTTGTTGCTAAAGCGCCGCCGATAGTCGCTAGGGATGAGCGGCTCCACAGCCGGATAAAACCCTGTCACTCCGTTTGTGTAGAGGTCCGCATTCAGCTGTAATGTGGCCCAGTCGGAAGGACGGTACTTTAAGTTGAGGGCAAAGGTATCGTTCCCCGGTAGCCCCTCCAACTCCGTTCGCTTGTAGTTGCCCTGAATACCAAACTTCGGAGAGAAATCGTACTCCAGCCCAGCAGCATAGGTGTTGGAGGACCCCCTGATCGTACCGACCTCTGCTTCACCGAGCTTCATCCCAGCGTTTACCCTGAGCTTCTCGTTGATCGGTTTTGTGAGAAGTAGAGAAAAGTACTGAGCTGTCTCATCGGGGTTCGCGATACCGAGATCCACACCGTTTCTGAACACCGGACTGGTAGACGTTTTTTCCCAGTTCGCACCGACCGTGAGACCTAACCAGTGCTCCTCTTCACGAAGTAGGTGAAGCCGAACACCCAAATTGCTCCCCTGAAGATCATACTTGAACCGGTTGGTTCGCTGCAGGTCGTTGTTGAAGTTCTGGCCCACCACATAGATATCGAAGTATTTGGAGGGAGCCACATCGATCCCATATTTATGAAGAACACTGGAGCCAGAAACATCTGAGGGGGGTAAGATCGATTTTAGAACATAGAAGATCTGAACCCCCGGATTTGGCTGCAACCTCTGTTGAAAGTCCGTGGTTAGGTGGTCTTCAGAGGCAGCCGCCAAGCCGCTGAGCAACAGTAAGGTTAAGGCAAGGCTTCTAAAATCTAGTCGGCTCATAATACTCTCCTCAATTGAGTGGCACCGGTTACTTCGTCCCGAGAGAGCACAATACTGTGACCAAATGGCTTTGCTTTGGCTGGCTAGTTGGTTCGGGGACTTCAACCTCCAGCCGCAGAACCGCCCCTCGCCCCATACGGAACCTCGAACCTCACCGTGGTCCCCACACCTGGCGCTGATTGCACGCTCAAGTGCCCGCCAACGATTTGGCAACGATCTCGCATACCCGTGATGCCCAATCGTCCCTTGGCGACAGTTTGGATGGAGTCAAAGCCGCATCCATTGTCAGCGATGATGCCACTGAGCTTATCCCCCTGTTTCTCTATTCGGACCTCACAGCTCTTCGCTCCGGCGTGATTGGCCACATTGCGCAGGGCTTCTTGAACGACACGATAGACCAGCAAACTCACTGTATGGTCGGCAAGATTGATGTCCGATGGCACCAGAACCTGGACCTCAATGTCGTTGCTTCGGGCGAAGTTGAAGCCCAAGCCTTCGATGGCCTCACTCAGAAGCTCTCCCTCCAAAATGGGACTTCGTAGGTCTTTCATCTTTTGTCTCAGCTCACTGTTCATCTTGTCCACAACCGTCAGACACCGGTCCACTAGAATCTTGGTCGGCTCGAGTTGACGCCGACCCGTCTGCAGGTAGATCCAAAGAGTCGCGATCTCCTGGGCCAATCCATCGTGAAGCTCTGCGGACAGCATTTTGCGCTCAGTTTCCTGGAATTCTACCAACTCTCCCAGTCGACTAGCCTCTTGGATGGCCCGCACGATCCGAGAACCACCCGCAACAGAAGGGATTCGGGCCACGGACATCTGCGCCCAGATTACCGCACGGCCGCACATAAGACGGACCCGACGCCGATAGTGAACACGCTTGCCTTCCATCATCTCGGCGAACAACGCTCGCTCAGAGGACTGGTCTTCGGGATAGAGGATCTGATAAAAAACTAAGCCCGGAAGGCTCTCCGGTAGGCGATCTACCAGCTGCGCAAAGGAATCATCGACTTCTTCGATCACATCCTGATGGTCCACCACCACCATGGAAAAAACCGAGGACTGAAAGAGTACCTCTAACTGCCCCTCATCCGGTAGCACAAGGTCGGCGCCGGGCTTTAAAGTCGATAGGCTCGCAGCAGAGCATGGAAGGTAGAGTTCCCGCCCCCCGACTCGATCTTCCGTAAGCCCGGCCACAAGAAATGAGATTGCCCTTTGGCACTGGGTGGCAGGGCCTCTTTTCGGCGCTCTTCACTCTCCAGCAGGTCCGCCCCGGCCAAGCCATACTCGAAGGCCTGCTCCGGAACGAGTTCCAGCTGCCTGAAGAGGTGCATAAAGTCTTGAAAGTTGTGACACTCCACCAACTTTCCATCTCGGAACCTTGTGGAAGCAGCACAGGATAGGGAAATGAGCTTCTCGCTCTTCTTCCAATGTTTGCAGCGAAAACGCCAGCGAAGCCACAGGTCGTCACCCGATTCGTGCCACTGCAAAAAATTGAATTCCACGTCTTTGAGCATAGGAGAGAGAGCTCTGTAGAACTGAAGGTATCCATCGGGGTCGATCCCCGACTCGTCCGGCCACAATCCGGTGGCCAGCCCATCAAACTCTCGATGAATGGTATCTTCCTTGTTGTGAGTCCAAACGTCCGTCAGGAAGTTTTTCATCAATTCGAAGTTACTCTTCTTTAGAGGGTGTGACTCCATGGTCTCCTTGTATGCGCCATCCCGTCCTCCACCCTCCCGGCGACACTGGCCAACAGGACACTCTCAAAAGACCAAAAGGACACAAGAGCTGACTCTGCGATCACGAAGCACGGCGACCGGAGCGGGTGAATTATGGGTGGTATCAGGGTCCTTTTAGTCGACGATCATGAGATTTTGAGAGATGGTCTCAAGAATCTGCTGGAGCGCTCCAGCAGCATTCAGGTTGTGGCCTCGGTCGGAACCGCAGGGGAAGCTCTCAGGCGGGTTGAGGAAGTGGCCCTCGATGTCGCTGTGATCGACCTCTCGATCGGGAAAGACGATGGCGTAGAACTCCTGTCTGCCATGAAAGCTCTCAAGCCGGACCTGTCCACTCTCATGCTCACCATGCACCTCGACGAAGAAAGCGTGATTCGCGCCTTGGATGCTGGCGCCGATGGATACATGGGTAAAATCGCGACCCAAGAGGAACTCATCCGGGCCGTCACCGCTGTCGGCAAAGGCGAATCCTACCTACAGCCCTCTCTCGCACCCTTGAGTCGAATCTGAGCGCACTCCTGCGAGAGTTTCGAACATCGGAGAAATCGTTTCACTTTAACGTTTCCTTGACGGCAGAACCGTAGGCTCTGTCAGAGTCAGGAGAGTAACATGTTGAACAGCGTCCTCGGTTGGTTTCGACCTAAGCCACAAAGGTCCCAAGTGCAGCCTTCCAGCGAACCCACCAAACAATCGCCGGCAGAGCCGCAGGACTCTCTCGCTCCTCCTAGTTTTGACTACAGCTACAAGGGGAGTTCCGACACTCTGTACTCAGGCCAACTCCGCTATGAGCCGAAGTCTTTGGGCGAAGCCTGGACTCGGCCTCGCTATCAGAAGGCGGTGGTGAGGAATCTCGACCTCTTGAGCAGAAAACGGCGAGCCGAGATCCAACGAGACCAAACCATTGCCGAGTACGAGCAACTCGACCAAACCTTGCAGGATTTTGATAGGCGTCAAGGCCACGTCGTGGTACCTTCCAAGGAGTTTGAGTACCACAGTGACACGGGCCAGGTACGATTCCCTCCCACGGCC
>CAZVVF010000404.1:0-4858 GCA_964630575.1 uncultured Burkholderiales bacterium
ATGAACTGCGCCTCCGTGCCCTTGCGACTCTCTTCCGTCGCCTTTCCCAAAACCGGACTCATTAGAGCCGGCATCTGACTAGCAGCCTCCGGTGCGGCTGGCCTCTACGCTGCGCACAACACGGGAATGTTGGACTAGGCGACGGCCTGCCCACGAGATCCCAACGTCAAATAGACCCGTTGTACCGGAACCGCCAGTGATGCCGTTCGGGAAACAGCGGGTCTGAATCGATCGAGGGCCACCGACCTGCCCCCAGGCAAGGCTAGAAGCCAGGCGATCGCCTTTATCCACGACGGATTCCAATCATCGTTGCAAACGAACATTCTCGACATTCAGAGTCACCCACCGAATTCCGTTGAATGTTCTACGAGGATCGAAACGATTCTGCGAGAATAACTTTCGTTTATGGGTGGAAATTTTAAGTTTCATTATGTTATAGATGGCAACGCCAAGGGTCTTTTTGCTAGCAAAGGCGAGGTTCGGCAAGAAGGTCTGTTGCTCGGGGATGGCCTGTTGCCATATCGGACCGTGTGCGACTCAACGACCAGAGATAGTCGTTTGGTTCTGGTCTTGGATACAACCGACCCCGACATTCCCGCCAAGACCCGTGAGCATCTTCAAGGTCACCACTTGGTCCTTCATGTGTCCAATGCTTCGGCCGAGAGCCTGGAACGTTACATCGACCGGTTCAGCTCTCTCCACGAAGCGGAGGCGCACAAGAAAAAGCTGGTATCAGAGGGCAAAGGCCACCTCTTCAGGGTGGTCGCTTGCCCCTGCTGTGAAGCCACAGTCGATCTCTCAGAGCTTTCTGAGACGCCCTATGTCTACTGCCGATTCTGTGAGTCCATTTTTGGCGACGGCATGTCTACCCTCAAGGATCCCATCTCTTATCGAGAGTGTGATGCGTGTGGCTATCACGACCGCGTCCAGGGCTATGGGGAATTTTACTTCTACTTCCTCCTTGTGATCTATGGATTTAGCCACAACAGACGCCATCTGTGCGATGCTTGTGGCTCTTCTTTAGGCAAAAAGCTCTTGGCCACCAATCTGCTTTTTTTGATCGGTGTACCGAATGCAATCAGTTGCATACTTCGTGCCGGCGCAGGAAAAGACACCCAGATGGCTGGCCTGACCGAAGGGAATCGACTGGCAAAGAAGGGGCAGATTGACAAGGCCAATGAGCACTATCAAAAGGTGCTCAACAATTTCAAGGGGCATCCCGGAGTGCACTACAACAGGGCGCTTGGCAACTTTGCATCCAAGCGTATGAACGAGGGCCTCCAAGATCTCGCGACAGTGATAGAGGTCTGCCCCACTCATCTTCCCGCTCTGCGGCTGATAGATAGACTTTCAACGCCCGCCTAGGAGCTTCGATGCTTCTCGAGCAAACGAGCCTTTTCCGAAAGTGTTGTAGAGAAAAACCATCCTTCGCGAATCTTACTCGCAGAGTTTCAAAGCCGGCCGAATTGTAGCCGCCAGATGCGCGACAGTTCACGATTCACCATTGGGGCCAACAGCAATGAATCAAAGTGACGAGAACATCCGATTCGAAGCCAGACTACTACGGCCAGCAAAGCCCAGCCACGCCGGCTCCTGGTCATTCCTTATCCTGCCCAAAGCGGCCAGTGAAAAATTGCCACGACGAGGCCGAACTTCAGTGGAAGGCACCATCAACGGTCATGAATTTCAGGCAACGCTCGATCCCGATGGTCAATTGAGCCACTGGCTGAAAGTCAGTGAGAAACTACGCCGTGCTACAGGTGTGGATATCGGAGACACAGTCACCCTCGAAATCGCCCCCGTAGAGCAAGAGCCAGGAATTCCAAACGATTTCAAGGAGGCCTTGGCAGCATCTCCTGAAGCCCAGCTTGTCTGGAACGCCACAACAACTCTTGCCCGTGTGGACTGGATCCACTGGATTGAGTCTGCCAAACAGGCCAAGACCCGTCAACGCCGGATAGAGAATGGTTGCGACATGCTGGCTTCTGGGAAAAAGCGAGTCTGCTGTTTTGACCAGTCCGGCTTCTATAGCAAGAGCCTCAGCGCACCAAAAGCCGCCGAGTAGCTGAGTCGCTCACGACAGCATTGGTTCATCACTCCGCAACCAGACACCCCATACTCCTATACCTATTTTCGAGCCACCGCCCAAGGCTCGCTCCCACGCTGAGAGAGGATGGAATTTCTCCTGGAGGAGCCTTCCACGATGCGCAACGCGATACCCTGGTTCTGACCCTGCTCAGGCCAATCCCGCCTCTGAACTCCTCGAGAAAGTTGGCTGCGAACTTACCATTCCCAAGGGCTATACGATCCACAAGCCCATGAGTTCCAGCAATCCCAACCTTGAGAGATTCGTGCTGCGCTGGGCTCCCGGCGGCAAAATGGACGTCAATGCGGGGTCCTTAGTTCACTTTGGCTCAGAGCCCCACGAGCGTCTCGGAACGGCCGACGAGCTTCTCAAATTCTATTTGGAGGATGACCGAAACAAAAAGGTCAAGGTCGGTCAATTCCCTGGCTACACCACCACCAAGAAAAAGGGCGAACTCGAAATTGTGACCATCGTCGTCCTTGCCAAAGGGCGGTTGCACACGCTTATTTGCCAAGGAACCAAGGCTCAGCAAGTCGAATTTCAAGAACTCGGGAATTCCTATAAGGTCCTGTGAAGTTCTAACTTGACCCCACGCTCCACCTTCACCGATGGCCCCGCTAAATCTTACATGCGCCTTGAGAATACGGAACCAGAGGAGCTCACCAGGTGGCGTCTCAACGAGAAGACGGTAAGTCGGTGGAGTTGCGGATGGACTCGCAAACACTTTCTGTCACCATCAATGCGCTCTCCTACATGTCGGAGAATTACAACATCGCCGGTGTGATAGACCACGCCGCCTGGATCATAAGTCGAGAAGAGGTGGATAGCACTCTCGCCGTTCTGCAGCCCTACCAGCAGAACCGCGAGGCGACCTCACCTATCAGAATGAGTCGATCTCAGTGGAATGTTCTGGTGCGAATGATCGACTACGCCGGCTACGCCGCCCCAGACCTGAAAGACCGTATTCTCCTGGAAGAACTCTATGACTTGTACTCTGAGTATGACGACTGAATCGTCAGCCCCTTATTCGGCAATTTTGTTTTTTTTCAGGGTTGAACCTTATAGTGAATCCATAAAGTGATCGTTAAGAATCGCAACACGAATACCCAGGAGAAGTACTATGCCCACCACCACTGGAACCCCCTCTTTAAAACCTTATCGAATTCCGCCTAGCGCTCGACCGCGGATCGAACACCTCCAACCACGCAAAGAAGCAACCAAAGCCAAAAACAAAGTTATGGCACTAGCCGATGAAATCAAGTCTTGGGATCAAACACCTTCAGACAACTGGACCCAAAGTGGCGAGGTGATGGTTCACGGGAAAGACTTTCGTCGCACATTTTTTGATAGAGTTCTCGGCAGCGGCGAGAAGATCACCGCAGCCGCCGATTTCAAAGATGGTGAACTCCAAAAGCTTGAAGCCGACGTCTACAACGTCAGTGATGGACACTTTGGGGGCTCTGAGTCGCGCAAATACAAGTATGAGATATCCCCAGATGGCGAAGTCTCTTACACCGCCCCACGCGAGATCAAACGCTATAGCGAAACGGTAGAAGTCGGACGTAGCAAAACCAGCACCTACTACGAGAAAATTGACCACGTGGATATCACGCATACCTCTGTTTGCGAAACGCGTGACGGTACTCTCATTGTGGATCTCGAGCCCACCGTCGTCCTTGATGATTATCTGACACCGATCCCCCGTTCGGCCTCTACTTAGAGGGTACATTATCGAGAGGGGCCGCGAGCCGGAGTTCGGCATGCGGCCCTTCTTGATGTGTCGAGACAATTCTAAGGCCTTGAGATTATCCATTGCTGCACAGAATCTGTCATCGCAAAGCTAAGACAGCGAGCCAACCGGCCTCGTCACCGTTCTTGAGTTCAGCACCCAGTGGGACACCGTTCTGAAATCCTATCTCTCAAAGTCCGTGCGCTAGGTGACAAAAGCCCCCAGCATTCACCATCGAGCAACAAGCAGTCCCTGAGCCACATCCCGCCCTGGTCGAAGCCTACTTCTGTTCAAAACTCAGGCCGGCCACGATCGAGCGCATCAGATCCTCGGCGAAGTTCTCTTTCCGGAGCCTCGAAGCGAGCCATTCCACCGGGTTGGCCGGGTGGACCGCAATTCGCTGCAGAACATCGATGAGATAGAGGCCCTGCGTCGAGGGCCGGCCACGATCCGACTATGGGCCCAGTACTGTGCCGGGAAATCCTAGAAGGTCGCCAAATCTTTCGAAATCTCTTCTCCAGACCGTTTATAGTAATCCAAGCTTTCATCTGCGTCCGCTCACCGAGAGCCCACACAGCTTTGAGGAATTCGTCTTCGTAGGTTTCGAGAAAAGTTGAAGACCTTGGCCGCCTCTTCTGGAGACTCGCCATCCAGCTCTATTCGAATTTCCTCTTTCGCCTTTCGGCTGCGAAGTCTTGGGGCTCTGTTCAGCACATTCGCCGCCTTACACATCCAGTACCGCTAATGGCCAGTCTCCCGAAAGATGTTCCTCAACTCCAACCCTGATCCAATCCGATTCAGGCACACCCTCGCCCGTAGCAACAAATTTCTTGTGCCCGGCCTCAGCAACTCCGGTGACAAAGAGTAACTACAAGTGACGCCGGGTGACAAGGGACAGTGAGAATACAGTCGCGCGCACCACCGGTGACCGGATCGTGCATCACCCACCAGCTGGATCATGCCTTTCACGCTCGGCGCACCACCCTCAACCGGATCATGCATCACCCACTGACTAGATCGCTCACGGCCCGACTCGACGAGAC
>CAZVVF010000405.1:0-4854 GCA_964630575.1 uncultured Burkholderiales bacterium
GACCCAGAATTTCGCCACCGCCGTGGCGAGTCGCGCGAAGGCTCGTTCCTCTGGGTTCTGCGAGGCTTGTCCATAGGCCCGGCACAGTCTCACAACCATCCGCCAAGCGGCTTCCACCTCAAGGCAAAGATCGGCCAGCACGTTGACCATGAGGGGTTGGTCTTTGAGAAGAGCGCCAAAGGCCCGCCGGTGACACACGTGGTGGAGCGCTTGGGTGAGGGCGGCGCGCATGACGGCTGTTGAGCCGATGATGCAGTCGAGTCGGGTGTGGTTGACCATCTCGATGATGGTGGGCACTCCACGACCTTCCTCGCCGATGCGCACGGCCCAGGTGTCCTCGTATTCGATCTCGGAACTGGCGTTGGATTTGTTGCCGAGTTTATTCTTGAGGCGCACGACCCTGAGTTGATTCACCTCTCCATCCGGCTTCCAGCGAGGCACGAAAAAGCAGGTGATGCCTGCGTCGGTTTGAGCTAGGGTCAGAAAAGCATCCGACATGGGAGCTGAGCAGAACCACTTGTGACCTCGAAGGGTGTAGGCATCGGTGGATGTTTTGCTCGCGAACGTGGTGTTGGCTCGAACATCAGAGCCCCCTTGTTTTTCTGTCATGGCCATGCCCATCGTGGCGGACGTCTTTTGCTCGACGGGACAAAACGTTGGGTCGTATTGACGAGCGCACAGTTTCGGTAGCCAGGTTTCCTGGAGCTCTGCGGGAGCATATTTTCGGAGTGCTGGGATCCCGGAAAAAGTCATGGTCAATGGGCAGCCGACCCCGGCCTCTACTTGGCTCAAAAGATAGTGGCCGGCTGCTCTCTCGAGATGGGAGGCCACGTCTGGCTCTTCTTTTGTCCAGGGTAGACAGTGAATGCCGAACTGCATTCCCGTGGTCATGAGGTGATGGTAGGAGGGGTGGAAGTCGACTGTGTCGGACCGATTCCCGTACCGGTCGTGAGTGTTCAGGGTCGGTGGGATCTCGTTGGCCAGGCGTCCGGCGAGCAACATCTCTTCGCGACCGAGTCTTTCCCCGAAGGATTGCAAGCGCTGCTTCGCCTCCTCCGGCAGAGCCAGGCCTTGGAGGAGGGGGTCGACAGTCCAAAAGCTGAAGTTGGTAAGCAGAGGGGTCTGATTAAAGACTTGATGAGTGGGTTCCAAGATACGTCTCGTTTCTCCAATCTCTGGGCCAGGCCCGGTGCAGTTTACTTTACCGTTTATTCAGAATATCCTTAGACTCCGGGCTCCGAATCTCAAACCGATCTGGGGTTGGACTGCGATATTTTTAGAGGGTGGTGCAAGGCGTTGGACGTGGACAAGTATCTAGCGGGGCAAAGGGCGAGCGGCAGGCAAGAGTCCGAGGGCGTTTTCACGATGGCCGTGGAGAAGGCGTCCTGGAAGCTCGCCGAGTTTCGCCTCAGCGCTCCTGGATTATTTCCCGTCCATCTGGCCGCCTGCGCCGTCGCGAGCGGGGCTACAACCTTCCACGTCTACCGTGACCCTGCTGGGGGGGTGGACACCTTTCGCTTTGACGGGAGCCACTTCACTCAAGCGGCTCTCGAAGTTCTCGAATCCCCCCTGCTTGGACCTGGGGTCCCTAGGCATATTCAGGAACTTGGAATCGCTCTCAACGCAGGAGGGGCCTTGGGTGAGATCCGTTTCTGCTCCTTGAGCGAGAAGGGTGGCGTGGAGATCGTTGTACAGAACGGAATTGTTACGATCTCCCCGGTCTCCCAGGCCGTCGAGGCTGGCCAAGTCTTGATCGCTAAGTATAGCGGGGGGCTACCTAGTCTAGAGGTCCTCAAAGAGCGTTGCGCCTATGCGCCTTTGGACCTGGAGATCGATGGGAAAAGGCATCGGGAGAGCTTCGAGTTCGGTATGTTTGAGAACAAGCTCTACGGCCACTACACGAGAGAGGGGTCGGAGCAACTCATGGTCCGCCCTCCGCATCTGGCTGAAGGGGAGTTTTTTACACACAAGGAGCGCTCGCAGGGGAAACGCTCCATAGCGATCGCTTTGACCTGGCCCGCATTCGCCTCTCAACACGGCTGGCATTTTCTCGTCGATGGTGTCTCCTACCGTTTGCCCCAAGAAGAGTTCGACTTTCCCTTCTTGTGCGGAGCGGCGACAGCTTCAGACCTTCGCCTGGACGTCTCACGGGAGAACTTTTTGGACAACCAAGCCTTCCAGGCTTTTCGGCAAGAAATTATGGAGGCTTGCGAGGAGTTGCTCGAGCGCTACTGCGCTCAGCCCGCGTCTATGTCCAAGAATCACCTCGAACTCTTTAGGAATGCTCTGTTGAGTCACTACAAAGCTCGCATTCTGCCGTCTAGCATTGGGGAATTTCTGATCGCAACCGATGATCTGGCCGCTGGCGAAGAGGCACAGGGCCTCAGTGGAGAACCTCTCGGTTCCGAGGACCGCTCGGCGGAGTCTGGCCGCGAGACCTTAGAGGCGGTGGCAAACGCGGTTCTCAGTAGCGGAGACTTCTCCCGCCTTGAGGAGGCTCGCGCGATCTTGCGGCAACGAGCCGCCGTGGCCTATCGATCGAGGTGCGTCACCACGGCATTGGCCTGGCTTGAGCGAGAAAAATTCCTCTTGGAGCTGGCCGGAGTTTCTGGCCAGAGTTCCGCGACCCTGATCCACGATATTCGACACATTCACGATATGGCAGAGGTGGAAGCACCCGAGATGTCGCCCCCCTTGGAGAGTTTTCGACGCTTGCTCTACACCATGCCTGGACTTTCGGACCAGGTCATCTCAGATGAGCTCGACTCCCTGTCGGTCGACGAGGTTCTGAAAAGACCCATTCTCTTCTTTCTCAAACGACCGGTCTGTCCAGGGGGTCTGGGAGGGGGGACAGCGACCTGTCCCTGGGCATTGGGCCTCGATTTGTGGTCCCTTTGCCAGGCTAGGAAATTTGCCGAGGCGAGGGGGCGCCTGGACAGACTTGTCAACCCTGAGAAGGCGATCTGGCTGAACGCTCTATGGTCGCTCTACCGTGGAAAAATGCCCTGGTCACAGTCGGTATGTTGGCAAGGCAAAATCGGAGTGGCCAACTATCTGGAGAGGGACTCTCTGAGCCAAAGAGCGACAGGGGCCCTCGACCGTATTCTGTTGTCCAACAGGGTGGTCAGCGGCCTCTTTTCGGAGAAGCCCTTGGAAAGCGTGTTGGCGAGTTTGGTTGCGGCAAGGACCGTGTCTCTGGTCGAGCGCGGGAAAAGAGACATGGCCTTGGCCTTTCTGGCTCGCTATCTGCTGCAGCTTTGTGTCGACCGAGAGTTGCTCTAATTCCGACTCGCTCCGATGAGAAAGAAGAAGCCCAGCGTTCCAAAGATGATATTGGGTAACCAAGCTCCTACTTGAGGGTCCACGGTCCCTGCCTCGCCCAGAACCATTCCGACAGTCATGAGAATGTAATAGATCAGAATAAAGACCAAGGACAAACCCAGGCCCATCGACTTGCTCGACCGGTGGGGGCGGACACCGAGTGGAATGGCGAAGGTGGCGAAGATAAAAGAGACCCACGGAAGGGACGCTTTCTGATGATACATCACTCGATAGCGGTCTATCTTGGCTTTGACATCTTTGTTCTTCTCTTGCTTGAGCACTTCGAGAGTCTTCTTGAGCTCGCCTCGAGTCATCTCTTCGGGGCGGAGTTTACGGGCTTTGATCTCGTCTGGGGAGGGGGGGGAGTCACCGGGCTGTAGCCCTGTCCAGCCCTCCTCGGCGGTCGCTTCGTAAACGGGCTCTTGATTGACGTCGTATTCCGTGGTCCGCATATTTCGGAGCTCCCAGACCTGACCGGTCCAGCGGGCTTTTTCGGCGTAGACTTCTCTTCGGCGCATGTTTTCGAAAAAATAGTGGATGTAGACACCTGTCATGCTGCGCTCTTCCACATCGAATTTGTGAGCGTAGAGGATCTGTTCTAAGCCGCTCTCTAGGGCGCGTGGGGCGGTGAGCAGCGCTTTCTGAATGATGTCTTCTTTTTGGGTGTCAAACAGAATGGCGTAGGCTCTCTTCATTTTTTGGGGCACGACGTTGTCGTTGAGCCAGTAGCTGAAGCCACTCAGGCAAAAGAAGAATACGAGAGCTGGAAAGGCTATGCGGAGAAAGGAGATACCTGAAGCGCGCAGCGCTGTGAGTTCGGCCTCTCCAGAGAGTCTGCCGAAGGCGAGTAGGCAAGCCATGAGGGTGGCCATGGGGAAGGTGAATATCAGGACCTGAGGGAGACGACAGCCCAAGTACTCCAACACCAGCTTAAAGGGGACGTCGGACTCGGAGATCATGCGGGCCACGCCGATCAGGGTCTCCACAGAGAAGAAGAGAATCGTGAAGGCACCGAGCCCGAAGAAGAAAGGACTCAAGATCTCCCTGAGTATGTACTTGTCGAGTGTTCGCACTAGGCTCTAACCCGCGGTGGCTTCTTGGACCTGAACTTCAGACGTGGGAGACGTTTTTTCAAATCCGGTTTCAAAGTTCTCGCCCAAATAGTACTTGCGAGCCAGAGTGCTTGAGGCGATGGTCACCGCGTCTCCATGGACTAGGATCTGCCCCTCGCGGATGATATAGCTTCGATCGGTGATAGCGAGGGTTTCCCTCACGTTGTGGTCGGTGATGAGGACGCCGATATTTCGCTCTCGCAGGCGTCGCACAATGTCTTGAATCTCGGCAACGGCGATCGGATCGACTCCAGTAAAGGGTTCGTCGAGGAGTAGGAACTTGGGTTCTATGGCTAGGGAACGGGCGATCTCAACCCGTCGTCGCTCTCCGCCGGAAAGCTCTACACCAAGGCTCTTGCGGACTTTTTGCAGAGAAAAATCTTGGATGAGACCCTCTAACCGCTCTTCTCGCTCGGATTTC
>CAZVVF010000406.1:0-4848 GCA_964630575.1 uncultured Burkholderiales bacterium
CACCCTCAAAGAGGGCGACTTAATGATCTGTATCGCGCCCCATAAGGGTTAGCACGACCTCTTCGCTCGCGAACCCTTCTCGGCTGCGAACGAGAGAGCCGTGCTCAAAATAGCACAGGGTCGGGTTTTTGGTCACAGAGTAGAGTTGAGCCAACTCGGGCTCATCCTCCACGTTGACCTTGGCAAGATGGGCCCCCAGGGCTTCCTTCTCAACAAGGCCCAGCAAAACTCGCTCAAGTCTCTTGCACGGGCCACACCAGTCCGTTCCAAAATGAACCAAAACCCGGTCCGTGTCACCGAGCAAACCCGGCAGAGTGGACGTTCCATACTCTTGAATTCTCAACGCACAATCCTTTCGATGCAGCTCTCTTTAGTCAACCCACAGGTTGCCAAGAAAAATCCGCTCTTCTTCTGAATGGAGTGACCTTTGGACGTCAAGCTTGGCCAGAGCAGACTGCATCGGCGGATGGAGAGTGAGTTGCGACACCTCATCCAAACCGACCCAGCGAACATCTGTGATCCGCTCCTCGTCATCGGGGACCCTCAGTTCACCGCCCACCCAAGATCCACCGAACACCAGATGAATCACGTGCCTGGTACCGTCAGGCGAGAGCGTCTCGCTGAGAAACAAGAGTTCCCCCGACTCGATGACCAAACCCGTTTCCTCTAGGAGTTCGCGGGTGACACAGTCCTTGAGACCCTCGCCCCACTCCAATCCCCCGCCAGGTAGTAACCAATAGCTCTGGCGCGCCTTCGTGTGCTGGACGAGCAGAAGTTTGTCGTCGTGCACCACAGCGACGGCTACCCGTATCCTCGGCCGTTTTTCCATAAGAGGTCGCATTCTGTCGAGACCATACAGAACCTCTTCCTACAGCCCTGATAAAATCTTGTAAACAGACTTTTTTTTCTTTCTCAATTTTCCATTTACAACTGTTACATTGCGTTTACATTCAGCGCCGACTGCGAGAGCGTTTTCTTTTTTACGATGTATTCCAGACAAGCACAAAGGAGATAACAACTATGCCAAATATCAACATCAACCTAGGCGGACCACAAACATTCGGCGGACCTCGCGGAGGTTTCGCAGGACCTCGCGGAGGTTGTGGATCCTGCGGCGGTGCCAGAGGCGGATTCGGTGGACCGCGAGGCGGAAACCCCATGATGCAGCTCATGAAGCAATTCTTGAGCCTGATGAGCCAGATGATGGGAGGACAAGGCGGTGGCTGCCAGTGCTCGGGAGGCGGATGCAGCCGGGGATGCTCGGCCTGCGGGGGAGCGTGCGGGGGACGCTGCCGCCAATTCGGCTTCTAGGACGCTCAAAGGGCTCAGCCGGTACAAAAGCACAAAAAAAGGGACGGCGTATGCCGTCCCTTTTTCTTCAAAGCTCGCCGAGTTCTATTTGATCTCGACTTGAGCTCCGACTTCTTCGAATTTAGCTTTGACGTCTTCAGCTTCTTCTTTAGAAATCGCTTCCTTCACTTTGGAAGGAACGCTTTCAACCAGTTCTTTGGCTTCTTTCAAGCCTAGGCTGGTCAGAGCGCGGACAACTTTGATCACGGGGATCTTGCTGCCACCTGGGTTGGTTAGAATCACGTCGAATTCCGTCTTTTCCTCAGCGGCAGCAGCGCCACCACCGCCTGCACCAGGCATGGCTGCCATAGCCATGGGAGCAGCAGCGGAAACTCCGAGCTTTTCTTCTAATTCTTTGACGATATCAGCGGCCTCGAGTAGGGTCAGGTCGCAAATTGCTTGAATGAGATCGGCTTTCTCAACTTTAGCCATGAGTTATTCCTCCTGAGATTAGTCGACGGATTAATTTCCGCCGTCTTCTTCCTGTTTTGTGCGCCAAGCTTCGAGAAGCTGAGCGACTTGTCGACCGGGAGCGTTAAGCACACCAAGGATATTCCGATGGGGTGCTGTCATGAGTCCCAGAATTTGGGTTTGCAGCTGTGGTAGTGAAGGTAGTTCAGCGAGACCCTGAATCTCTTCCTTGCATAGGACTTTTCCATCCATATAGCCAGAACGACATTCGGGAACTCCCTTCTCCTTTTTCTCTTTCGCGAAATCAAGGAGTGCCTTCGCTACGCCAGCAGGGTCATCGTAACCGAATGCTATGGCAGTAGGACCTTTCAGGTCCTCATCAAGTCCATCCACACCGAGCTCTGAGCATGCTTTTCTTGCCAAGGTATTCTTGACAACGCAATACTCTCCACCGCATTCGCGGAGTTTTGAGCGCAGTTCGGTGATCTCTTTGACGGTCATGCCTGACCCGTCACCACGGTAATCGGTTAGAATCGCGATACTAGAGCGGTCAAATCGATCTCGGAGTGCATCCAAGAGCTTAACCTTCCGCTCCATCTTTATAGCATGTGTCTTCATCGCGTTCCTCCGTTCTAAGATTTTAGAACCCAGAGCCTTGTGCTCTCTCGCTCACCGGGCGTTTGACCAGTTCGCTGACACGTGTACTCCAGCCTAATAAATTTAGGGCCTGTTCTACTCGTGAACAGACCCAATTCGGTATTCGAAGGGCCTCGGCAGGAAATTAAGGATCGCTCCACCCGCTGTCCACGGCAGTTTGGCTTTTCTCGGCTTCTCCGCTCGCCAGCGAAGTCCGGTGCTGTCCCTTTTCAGGCCCTCCAGTTATTGTAGCCTGCGAAGTATAAGGCAATCGATACGCACTGTCAAATATCCCAGAGGGTTATTTTCTCAATCGTATCTGCCTAATAGAAACGAAGGCTTCAGCAGCGAACACCGACACCTGCCCCCCACGCAAAACCGCCAAGGCCTCAAGCGCCCTGAGCGAGCGAAAATGGGGGGCCTCTTGAAGCTGGCTCGCGTAGCACTCCATCGCTTTCATCTTGGTGGCCAAGGTCTCCGAAATATCCACAAAACAGTTGGGCAGAAAGCCCGCTTCCAGATAGGCCGGGTTCCAATGCGTTTCCGAGAGCGTTTCGTAGGCATAGATCTCGCGGATCCCCTGCCCCACCTCAGTATGCGGTCGCCAAGCCACCGAGAAAGCGTAGAACACAGAGCGATGGTCATGGTGGAGGTCGAAGGGAAAGGGAACATACAGAATGTCCGGCTGAACCTCTTCCAAGACGCGAGCAGCCTCTCGGTTGACCGTCCAAACAGGCTCATCCGGCAACAAGACTGCCGGCAGCTCCCGAAAGATGAGATTCTGGACCCCCAAGACATCGCAGGCGGCTCTAGCCTCTGAGCGCACAACATCCCACACCGAGTGAGGCATAATCGGATGGGGCTCAGGCCCTGGACCGGTCATCACCACAACGGTCACATCATCGCCCTCTCGAACATGCCGATTGAGCGTACCGCCAGCCCCGAGCGTCTCATCGTCGGCGTGGGGAGCCACGAGCAGAACTTTCATGCTCTTAGAGTCTCTTTCTGAGTCCAGTCAAAAGGAAAACAAAGGCGATCCATATCCCCTTAATGTTGCGGTAGAAGCCCACCATGATGACCGTCATGAGAAAGAAGAAAAATCCCAGGAGCTGAGCTCCGGTCCAATCCGTATACAGATAGGCCAGCACCAAGCCCACCAGCGAGGGGCCCACCGTAAGAAAGTAGCCTAAGGCGATAACACCCAGTTCATCACCCGGGTAAGGTTGGAGCACGACCTTGCACTCCGGACAGCGCTTGCGCACACCAAAAAAGCTTTCGAACATGCGTCCCTTTTCGCAACGCGGACAGATGGTTCTAGCCCCGAGCCAAAAGAGTTTCTTGAGCCACCAAAGGAAAATGGGGACCGCCCCCTTTGGCTTTTGGGGAAGAGTTTTTTTTTCTGTCATTCTGAGTCCTCCGTTAATCCTGTTGGATAGTGTGTGTTCTCCTTCTACCCTACCCTGGTCAGCTCTGAACCTATACCCTTTGGAAGAGGGTAAAAAGACATTGACCCTCATGAATTTAACTCTCCCTCGGTGATGGGCCAGGAAGTCTCTTAAAATTGGTGAAGCGCCTTCCTTACTATGGATCAGATAGGAAAGGCCCTAGGTCTCATCAATAGCTTGCGCATCGACGGTTTGAGCGCCGCTGCCAACCCCACTTCTGGAGCCCGGCTCAACCTGTCAGGCGAGTTGGAATCTCTCGCCCTAACAGCCGAGGACGGAGCGGCGGCAGGCATCACTCTCACCTCGCAAGGATTTGGGGTGGCGAACCTGTCGCTGCCCACAAAGCTCGACCCTTCGATCGCTTTGGACCCCTACCTCAGCCAGCTCAAGATCGATCTCCACCAAGAGCTCTACGAACGGCTCGCAGTTTTTGCCAAAGAGGATATCCTCAGCAATTTTCACGGGGTCGTCAACAACGTTGTGATTCGAAGGCTCAACACCGTGGTCCGACTGACGGCCAAGAAGGTTGTGCACGCCGACGTCTTGTTAGAGCAACTCATGCTCCAACAAGGTTCGGAGGAACTCATCCGAATCAAAGACCTTTCGCTTTCCCTCTTGGACTACAACACGGCGCTACCGCCCAAAGAGGCCTTGAACACCTGCAAGGTTGTCTTGCGGTCCCTCCAAGTCGAGATCGAGCAGAGGTTCTTCGAGCTTGTTCTCGAGGCCGTCAAATCTCGCATCCCATCCTTTGTAAAGGACCTGCACATCGAACTACCAGGCCCCAAAATGATCGCCGGAGGAAGAGTCAAGAAAGGCCCCATAGGCACCAGCTTCAGGGTGGACCTCCAACTGGAGACGGAGAACGATCTCTTTGGCATCTACTTCGACCGCTTCTATGTGCCGGGGACAAACATGAGGCTCCCCGACATGGTTCGGAACTTGCTCCTGTGCACCATTCGATCGTTTCTGGAGAAGAAGATGAAAGGGCTCGTCGAGGTCTCCA
>CAZVVF010000407.1:0-4839 GCA_964630575.1 uncultured Burkholderiales bacterium
GTGGGGCTTCAGGCAAGAACGACATGGCCGATGCCGTGCGCACAGCCATCATCAACAAGCGTGCTGGCGGTATGGGTCTGATCTCCGGTCGTAAAGCTTTCCAAAAACCCATGAAAGACGGAGTCGCGCTTCTCAACGCCATCCAAGACGTCTATCTCGACTCGAACGTCACCCTGGCCTAAAGCGAGTGAAGGCCGCGGTCTCCCTGGAGGACGTCTGCAAGAACTATTCTGAGGGCACAGCTGATCGAGCTGTGCTGACGGGGTTGTCGATGCAGATAGAGGCCGGAGAGACCGTGGCTCTCGTTGGAGCATCGGGCTCCGGCAAGAGTACGCTGCTCAACATCGTGAGCGGCCTCAGCAAAGCCGACTCTGGGTCGGTGAGGGTTGTGGGAACGGACCTCACCGCCCTATCGAGTCGCGAACGAACCCTGTTCCGGAGACGGAACATTGGGTTCATTTTTCAGTTTTTCCACCTGGTCCCGACCTTGACCGTCGAGGAGAACATTCGCCTCCCACTCCAACTCCTAGGCAAACAGGGTGAATCCAAGTCAAAGCGCGTTTTCGAGCTTCTCGAACGAGTCGGTCTGGCTGACCGTGCCGAGACATTCCCCGACCGGCTTTCCGGCGGTGAACAACAGCGAGTCGCCGTCTGCAGGGCTCTGGTCCAGCAGCCACCTGTGATTTTGGCCGATGAACCTACGGGTAACTTGGATGGACCTGCAGCCGATGATGTCCTGAATCTTATCCTGGAACTGTGCCAAGAGAGCGAGGCGACCCTCCTGGTTGTCACCCACTCGCTCGCGGTTGCCGAGAAATGTCGACGAACCTACCGCTTGGTCAACGGCCAGTTCGCCGCCCTAGACGCTCGATGAGAGCCCTGACTGTTCTCGCCCTGCTGTGCCTGGCGAGTCTCTTGATCATGAGCCTCGCCATCTCCAGTCCAAGCCCCGACGTGTCGACGCTGGACCTCCAAAAAGCTCTCTCGGACCCCGACGGTAAGTTCGCAGCCGTCACTCCAGGACGCTCCTTCTCCTTTCCCCTCGACCACGGCGAACATCCCGGGTTCAAGACCGAGTGGTGGTACTTCACCGGCAATCTAACCGCTCAGTCCGGCCGACGATTCGGCTATCAAATCACCCTTTTTCAGGTAGCCTTGAACAAGGCCGATGCTTCCGCAAATCCCAGTCAGTGGAGCGCTGACTCTGTGATGATGGGACACTTCGCGCTATCGGATATTGAGGAGCAAAGCTTCGTGAGTTTCGAGCGGTTCTCCCGACGAGCGCTAGGTCTTGCCGGAGTCGCTCCGGACGGCTCCCGAATTTGGTTGGAGAATTGGGAAATCGAGCGAAGCGACAACGGTTGGCACCTGCGAGCTCAAGCCTCTGAGGAGGGCCAGGCGTTTGAGATCGACCTCGACCTGCAGGCTTCCAAACCTCCGGTCCTTCAGGGTGAGGCCGGGTACTCCAGAAAGGGCCCGGACCCCAAGCACGCCTCCTACTACGTGGCTCAAACCCGTCTCGCTACAAGCGGCCACCTCAGCACCGCGTCTGGCGAGTTCGCTGTCAGCGGTGACTCCTGGTTCGATCACGAGTGGTCATCCGAAGCGCTCGCCGAGGGCTTGGTGGGCTGGGATTGGTTCAGCCTCCAGTTGAGCGACAATTCTGAACTGATGATCTATCTGCTTCGCTACAGCGATGGTCGCCTGGAGCCGGCTTCATCTGGAGCCATCATAGCTCCAGATGGCAGCAAGACCCCCTTGCAGCTCAAAGACTTCTCCGTCAGTGTGACCGACCACCACCGCTCACCCCGTGGCGTGTCCTATCCGAGCCAGTGGAAACTACGAGTCGAGCGCGAGGATATGCTTTTGCAGGTGACTCCCCTTTTAGCAGACCAAGAAATGACCAGTGGCATTCCCTACTGGGAGGGCGCGGTAGAAGTTCGAGGCAGCAAGGCCCAAAAGGCCATCTCAGGGTATGGCTTTGTAGAGATGACCGGATACTAGGCGCCCAACTCGGCCACCGCAGCGGGGCCGAGTGGCGACCACCTCCGTGAGGAGAGACTACTTGTACTTTTCTGTTTGCTGCTTGAGAGTCTTGTAGGTTTGCCCACCCACGAAAGCGTGGACTTTCCTACCGCTGGCATCGAGCACCGCAAAATAGGGAATGGAATTGCCCTCGAAATAGCTTCGGTATTGAGTGAAGGTAGGAGAAGACTTCTGGTCGATATCGACGTGAATCACGTTGAAGTCACTCTCGGACTCAAATCGGGAGAGCCCGGGCTTTGTCGTGCGGCAAGGACCGCACCAAGAGGCTCCAAAGTAGACCAGGGTCGGTTTGTTGCTGCTACCCCAGTTTTGGGCCGCAGCGCTGGTTCTGTCGCCGGAGGACTCGCCTGAAGAGGTTCTTTGGCCCTTTGGCATGGTGATGTCGATGGTATCGAGCTCCGGGTTGTGACGAACCATCAAGCCAGCTTTTTTCAGGTCAGAGACGAAGACAACCACGGTATCATCCTGTTTGCGACCCGGAACGATCATGTCCCCGATTCTCCAACGCCCGTTTTCACTAGCCACCTTTAAACCGAGGGCTTTTCCTAACTCTTGAATACCGATCTCGGTATCGGTGCCCTGGCCATAGACCAGACCTTTAAAGAGCTTGTTCTTGACGTAGATGTCCTCCGCCGACGCGACTCCAATGAACGAAATCACGAGACAGCAGAGGAGAAACTTTTTGAGCGAGCGTGCTGTCATTGTGCCTCCTTTTCGGGGGCCTGTTCTAGAAGGGTCTTTCAAAAATCCTCCCCTCGCTTTGGCCCTGACACGAGCCGTGGAGGTTCGCAGCACAAAGGCGACCTGCACTCCTGGACAAAAAAAAGAGAAACCCCGCAACTACACGGGGTTTCTCTTGGCGTGACCGGAGGGATTCGAACCCCCGACCTTCTGGTTCGTAGCCAGATGCTCTATCCAGCTGAGCTACGGTCACATCTTACTTGGCATTTCTAGCATACGTGTGGACGGTTGTCAACGAGGGGCAGCCCTGTTTTTTTCGGGCTGCCCCATCGCGTCAAATCGTTGAATATCTAATAGGTCGCTCCAAAGCGCACGGATACGGTGAAGAGAGCTCCAGAGTCGGGCCCATCCGTGCTAAAGAATCCTATTCAGGCTCGTGGGCTTCACCCTTTATTGTAATGAAGACATCGTGACCGACGATTTTGTCGCTGCCACCCTTCCAACCGTCACCAACCCCGTATTGGATCCGGTTGATCTTGAAAGTGGTCTTGAATCCGATGCTCTCGGAACCATCGTTGAAGGCGTCGATCGGCCCCTTGATATTGGCGGAGAGAACTATAGATTTGGTCACACCGTGAATGGTTAGGTCGCCAACAACCTTGTACTTGTCACCACTGAGGTGGCTCACGCTGGTGCTCTTGAATGTCATGGTTTTGAACTTGTCCGCGGCGAAGAAGTCGTCGCTCAAGAGGTGTTCATCACGCTTCTTGTTGGCGGTGTCCACGCTATTGACATTGACCGTAAAATTGATTTTTGAGGCCTCTGGCTTGTCCTTGTTCCAGTCGATCGACCCGTCGAAGCTGTTGAACCTTCCTTCGACTTCAGAGAGCTGGAGGTGGGTTACTGAGAATCCGATAGTGCTGTGGGCACTGTCTACAACGAAAGGCTTGGCCACGCTGGGAACTGCCATCGCCACGACAAAGAGCCAAACGCTTAGAATCGAGAAAAGTTTCTTCATAAAGATCTCCTTCAAAAAACTGGTAGTCCCGCGGCTAGAGCTTCGCGCTGTAGCCACGGCTTTGATTCTCCCAACCAGAAAGGACCAGAAAAGGTTCCCCACACAGATTCAGAACGACCAGCTGAGACGCCACGAGCCCAGCAATCATCAGCCTCAAAAGAGCTCTTTATTATTTGAGCGTTAGGTCAAGTATTTTGACGAAAGCGCTCAACTAGACTATAATTCCAGGCGTGGGTCGCAAGGCAAAATATCACCGGAGCGAGTGCATCGAGAAAGCGATGCACCTGTTTTGGTCAAGAGGCTTTTCGGGCACCTCTACTCGCGATCTAGGCGAGTGCCTCGACCTCAAACCGGGTAGCCTCTATGCCACCTTCGGCAGCAAGGAAGGTCTCTATTCTGAGGTCCTGCGGCACTACGCCGAGGTGTCGTCTGCCACTCTCGACGAGTGCTTTCGAGAGGCTTCGGACTTTCAGCAGGGACTCAGCGCGTTTTTTGACCGAGTGCTGGCTTCTCAGAGCACCTCTAGCAGTTGCCTTTTGGCCAAAACCCTAGCCAATGGCGAGCCGGAGCTTCAGAAGCTCAGGAAAGAAGCTCACGAGTTGATGAAGCGGTTTGAAGATCGCCTGACCCAAATCCTGAGGCCGTTCTATCCGGACCACTCCCAAGCCAGACTCGAACGGGTTGCCCGCTTTATTCAGGTCCAGGTGATGGGACTTCGCAACTATTCCGGAGTCAGCCCGAGTTCGGACACGACGGCGGCTCTGATCAAAGACGTGCAAGCCTCCATCGATCGACTCCTCAGAGACTAGCGCGAACTCCTGGAAAGACTCTTCTGGAACTGGGGCAGCAGCTGAGAGGCGATCGAGGCGTGGCTTGCCGGAGTCCAGTGCGGATCGTCGTTACCGAAGATCTCCGTTGCTGAGGTCCCAACCTTGATGGTCATGAGTTCGATCTCGTTCTCCCCACAAAACTGCCTGAGTTCGTCGAGCCTCGGACCGTCCAAAGCGCTCAGAACAGAAAGCGTCTGCCCACGCTCGCGAGAGAGCCGTTGCGCTTGTGAGAGGACCGCCTTGGCGAGTTCGCTCAGGCCCGAC
>CAZVVF010000408.1:0-4831 GCA_964630575.1 uncultured Burkholderiales bacterium
ATGAAGACCCCTCCCAACCTCGGCACCGACTACGGAACCAAGTTCGAGAGTATCTACCCCCGCGTCGCGCAAAAGCACTCCGTCCCACTCATCCCATTTTTCCTGGAGGGCGTGGCCCGAGACCCCGAACTCAACCAAGAGGACGGCAAGCACCCAACGGCCGCTGGATACACTCGCATCGTCGACAACATCTTTGAGGATGTAAAGAACTGGCTAGAGAGCTAAAACACCACGACTTGAGAAACGACGAGCAAGACTCTTTGCTAGCAAAGGCGAAACCCCGCCCATGAAATTTTCGGTCACCTCACCCATCGACGGCAGTTGTTATGCCACCTACGACTACCATTCTTGGGCCGAGGCGGAAAGAATGCTCCAGGATGCCATTCGAGCGCAACGCAGTTGGTCGAGGCTCCCTATAGAAGAGAGGATCCAGATTATCTCCCGTTGGGTAGACATTGTGGAGAAAGACTCTGAGCGCCTAGCCGAAGAGTTGACCTACCAAATAGGTCGACCACTCACCGAATCTCCTCGAGAGATTCAGGAATTTGTCCGACGCTCCAGAACCGTTCTCGCCCTCACCCCCGACGCCTCAGCCCGCTATGATGAACGGACGAAGGCACAGCTCGAACACTATGTCGATCCCGAGCCGCTCGGAGTGGTCTTAGTCCGCGCTGCCTGGAACTACCCCTACATCATCGCTTCCCACTCGGTTGTGCCCGCCCTGAGTACCGGCAACACCGTGCTCCTTCGATACTCCAATCAAACCCCTCGCTGCAGTGAACGCCTGGAAGCCGCCTTTCTAGAAGCCGGCGGTCCCCCTCACGTGCTGCAAGCACTGCGCCTAGACAAAACAAAGCTGGACCGCCTCATCGCCCACCCCAAGATCGCTCAGGTTGTGGTCACGGGAGTCCTTCCCAACGGAGACAAGAAGCCTATCCGCCGCCAACGACGCCATGTTGGGCGTGGCCTAGAGCTAGGAGGCAAGGACCCGGCTTATGTTCGCCACGATGCCGACCTCGAACGCGCAGCCAGCACACTGGTAGAGGCCGCCTATCGAAACGCGGGTCAATCCTGCTGTGGCGTGGAACGGATCTACGTTGACCAAAGAGTCTACGATCCTTTTGTGGAAGCCTTCAAGGCCGAGGTCGACCTCCTCAAGCTCGGAGACCCTAGAGATCCCGATACGACCCTTGGGCCGATGGTGCGATTTCAGGCTGCTCGAGCTCTCTACGACCAGGTGACTGCCACCGTGCGCCAAGGAGCCACTGCCCTGCTCCCCCACACCCAGCCAGAACGAGCCTATTTTTCCCCTCAGATCCTCGTTGATGTCGACCACTCCATGAGGATGATGTCGGAAGAGACGTTTGGACCGGCCACCGGAATCATGAGCGTCGACAGTGATGACGAAGCCGTCCAACTCATGAACCAGACGCGTTACGCGCTGGGTACGTCCGTTTGGACTTGCGACATAGAGCGAGGACTCGAGATCGCAAAACAGGTTCGTACCTACACATCGTCTGTGAATCACTGTGACTACCTGGATCCGGCCATCGCTTTTCTTGGAGTCAACGGAGCACCGCGTGGGTTTACACTCTCCCATTTCGGCTTCAAGATGCTGACCTTGAACCGATCGTATTGGGTGCAACGCTAGATGATTCGGATCGTGATTTAGACTCTTGCTTAGCCGAACCGTGATCCAGTGTTCAAGCTGTGGGGGAAGCTCGCCTATCGAGAGCGAGTCTTGCGACTATTGTGGCCAGTTCTTGCTTCGGTTGACCCCCTTTGAGCGTCGCCGTTCACCACTCGCTCAAAAAGGGGGCACCTATTTTCGCTCCTTGGGTCCGCTGTACAAACTCTCGGCCCTCGCTGGGTTCCTCATGATGATCGTCCTCTACGGATTCCTCTTCGACTCGCTCTCTGAGACGCAATTGGTGAGCCTCTCACCCATCTGGTTTCTCCTGTTGGTCTTTGGGATATGCGGAATGCACGCCGAAAAAGCGGTCGCTCTGATCCTTGGCGAAGAGGCCAAAACCTTCAGCGAAGCGCTCTCCAAAGTGACCCAGTCGCTACCGCCCTTTATGACTCTGGTGGTCTACTTCGTCTTCTCCCTACCCTGCTTCTTCCTAGACAGTACACGCTTTAGTTCCCCGCTGCTCATCGCGACCCTCACCACTGGACTGTGGGCCGGAGCCCTATACTTCTTTCTTTTCGCCATTTTCCCGTCGCTGTAGGTCAGGTGGATGGTTCAACGCGCGCAGGACAGTCAACGAGCCAACAGAAAGAGGGGGCTCATTTGCGCGAGCCGGAGGAGTTCTCTATGTCAACATCGTTAACACGCCTTGCCGGTGTGATCGGCACCCTGGACTGCCCCCTCGGCTTTGGCCTCTTGAGGCTCGCCATAGCCGACCGACCTTCCGAAGCCGAAGCGATCGATCTGATCCACTTTGCCCTCGATGGGGGTATCAGGCTCCTGGACACCGCCGACACCTACTGTCTGGACAACAAAGACCTCCACTACGGAGAGCGCCTCGCTCGCAAGGCTGTTGAGAGCTGGAAAGGCCCCTCCCACGAAGTTCGAATCATCACCAAGATTGGAATGGAGCGTCCCAAAGGAAAGTGGAAACCCAACGGGAGCCCACAGCACCTCTCCAAGGCCGTGGACGGTTGCCTTGAAGCCCTCGCGGTGGAGCGACTGTTCCTGGTCCAACTGCACGCCAAGGACTCCCGCGTGCCCTTTGAAGAGACACTCACGGCCCTCGCAGAGTTACAAAAAGCAGGCAAGATTGAACACCTCGGACTGTGCAACGTCAGTTGTGCCGAAGTGCGCCAGGCCATGCGGCACTTTCGAGTCGTCAGCGTGCAGAATGAACTCGGGATCCTGAGCCAAGCGACTGCCAAAGAGGGCATGTTGGAGTTCACCAAGGAGTTGGGCATTCCGTTTCTAGCCCACCGACCGCTGGGAGGCTACGCCAAAACCGACAAACTCCTCAAGAATCGAGTGCTCAAACCCATAGCGGAACGCCACAACCTTCCGCCCCAGGAGATCGCGCTGTCGGCGCTGCTCAAGTCGTCCGATCACGTCATCCCCTTGGTAGGAGCCACCCGTCGAGAGAGTTTGGAGTCTTGCTTCAAGGCCCTCGAAAACGAACTCGATGATCAGGACTGGGAGAAAATCACAACCAAGTATACCTTCCGAGGCACGTTGGATGCGATCGCCTCCAACGCGCCGCGAGTGACGCCTCAGGACTTACCCTCCCTCGAACCCAACAAGGGTCCCGGCCAGACACCCGAAGTCGTCCTGCTTATGGGAATTCAAGGGGCGGGCAAGTCGGAATGGGTCAAAGCCTACGAGGAGGCCGGTTACGCTCGCCTCAATCGGGATATCAACGGTGGAAAACTAAACGACCTGATACCCGAACTCAAGGAGCTTCTCGCCCAAGGTCACCAGCGGATAGTCCTGGACAACACCTATCCCACTCGAATCTCCCGAGAACCTGTGATCACAGCCGCCCACGCTCACGCCATCCCCGTGCGCTGCCGTTATTTGGCGACCTCCCAAGCCGACGCTCGTATCAATGTTGTCTCCCGGGTCCTGGAGCGATACGGCCGACTTCTCGGCCCTGACGACATGAAAGAGTTGGCCAAGACCGACCCCAATCTACCACCACCGGCGGCCATGCAGAGATGGCTGAACAGCTTTGAGCCCCCCGCCCTCGACGAGGGGTTCTCAGCCGTCGACGAGATACCGTTCCAACGCAGAGCCCAGCCAGACTGGACCAACAAGGGCTTGCTGCTGGATGTGGACGGTACCATCAGAAAGACCCACAGCGGCGAGATCTATCCGCGCACAGCCGACGACGTCAGGCTTCTGCCCGGTCGCAGAGAAGTGCTCCAAAAATGGATCGATGCCGGCTACTCCCTCTTCTTCGTCTCCAATCAAAGCGGGATCGCCTCCAAGAAACTCAGCCGAGAAGACGCCGAAGCCGCCTTCGCCCGAACCATCGAGCTTCTGGACCTTCCGGTTACAGAGGTCTGCTTCTGTCCACACCGAGCGTTTCCCGTAGTATGCTATTGTCGCAAGCCCATGCCCGGTATGGGGGTAGACCTGATGAGACGATACAAACTCTCCCCAGAAGACCTGGTCATGGTGGGCGATATGGGCAGCGATGCCGCCTTTGCTGCCGGACTGTCGGTGAAGTACTTTGAAGCGGAAGAGTTTTTTAATAAAAATGGGCCCAGCCCGGAGGCTATATAATCATGCAAGTTGGTGAATTCGCGACGCTCAAAGTCGCCCGTACGCGTAAGGATGGTGCACTCCTGGAGTGGAACCAACCCGAGCTTCTCTTTCTTCCCGCAGAAGAGCAGAGGGGCGAAGTCTCTCGCGGTGATGAGGTGGTCGTCTTCATCACTCTCGACGACCGAGAGTACGCAAGACCCATGGCGTCCATGCAACTGGACGACTTCTTCTCGCGCGACACCTCGAACCTGAGCCAAAACCAAAAGGTCGAACTGATCGTTTTTGGAGAGAGCCACATGGGATTCGACGCTGTCATCGACCGCAAGTATCGAGGAATTCTCTATCACAACGAAGTCTTTCAAGATCTCCGTTACGGCGACAGCCTCACCGGCTACGTCAAGAAGATCCGCGAAGACGGCAAGATCGATCTGATGACGCAACTCCGAGGCACGCGAGGGACCACCGACCTCGGCCAGATCATTCTTGAGGAACTCCGCAGCCGGGACGGCTTTTTGGCCCTCACCGACAAGAGCGACCCCGAAGAGATCTACGACATCTTTGGAGTCAGCAAGAAGAAGTTCAAAATGGCGCTCG
>CAZVVF010000409.1:0-4829 GCA_964630575.1 uncultured Burkholderiales bacterium
CAATCCACCTGTAGGTCGTGAAAGGCTCGGATGTGGGTGGTGTCTAGGGTGAATCCGCCGATCAGCGAGCGCTCGTCTTGCCCTCCCAAATACATTTTCACAAGGTAGCGTCCGGGGTTGTGAGGGGAGACGAAGCTAAAGGGCAGCTTGTTGGTGTTGCTGAGGGTTACGCTTTGGCTCATGCCTTCTTCGTAGGGGATCTCAGCGTTTGTCTCGGGATCGAAGTAGCGATAGGTGAGAATCTGTTCGCGCCCGACCAGCGAAGGGTGCCGACTTATGGTCGCTTCGAGCTGGCGATACTCCTCGTTGCCGATCTCTTGCAGGCCCTCGACTTGAGTGAGCTTCACCCGGGGGTGCTCTCGGTCTAGGAGGGTGGCCTCTGAAAAGGGGTCTTGGTTCACTCGGTAGATGACTCGATCGCCTGACGGTGAGCTCTCTCTGATCACCTCCTTGAGAGCTCCGAGTCGCGGGAGTTTGGGGTGGCTGCCGTCTTCTTTTACGTAGAGCCAGTCCAGTTTCCAGTTCTTGAGCAGGTCTGTTTTCCCGGTGGCCCAGAAGGCGATGGCGGGCGCGCTTTGACGAAACGGAGTGGTGCCCAGGCGCTCGCACTGCAGAGGGAAGGCGTGGCCCAGCGTCTGGACGCCGGTCAAGCCGACGAAGGCCGATTCGGGTAAGGTGTGGGAGGGGCTCTGGGCTCGTCGCATCATGAGAAAGGTCTCGCCGGTTCGAACCAAGGGAGCCATTTTTAGACCGGCCCGAAGGTCGGCCTCGGAGAGTCCAAGGACCGGGTGAAAGGCCAACCAGTCAGAGGTGTTGGCCATAACGAATCCATTTTTGAGGCTCGGGAGTTGGGCGGTGCGTCGCTCTACCTGAACCCAGGTCGGGTAGCAGTTTAACCAGATGAGGATCCCGGCCAGGAGGTAGGCGAGGAGCTTTCTCTCAACCCGAACGGTGTGTTCCTGAACCTCGAAAACGGGGCCCCTTTTGGAGTGTAGCCACTCTCCGAGCGCGACTCCAAGGGCTCCCGCGAAGCCGCACGAGGCGGCGTATTCCCAGCGAAAAACTTCGATCTCCCAAAGTCCAAAGTCGATCACCGCGGGGAGAAAGTAGGAGGCGAAGCCGTAGCCCCAGAGCAGGAACCCGAGCTTGTTGTTGTAGCGCCATAGAAAAACGAGGGTCAAGGGGCACAGATACAGTGATAGCCAGTGAATGCGCCACACGGTCGAGCTGAACACGGAGACGTAGCCTGGCTCTTGGGGGCTGATGTCGAAACGTTGGAGCCAGGGAAAGGTGTAGTAGGCCATGGAGATCTCATCGCCGGCCCTGGCGAGCTTGATTTGAAAGAGCTGCTCCTTGGGAAACTTCACCGAAACCTCTAGGTTTTGGGCCTGAGTGGTGAGGTCGCTCTTTTGGCTGTGCGCGGGGCTGCCCCTGAGGAGCTTGACGAAGAGTTCCCCCATCGAGCCTCCCTGAAGGCCTAGAAATCCCACGCTTACGAAGATGATGACCGCGGTGATGGCGAGTTGCCTTCGTCGAAGCTCTCCTTTGAGGGTCACCAGCGCGGCTAGGACCAGTAGGGCCAGAGCGATGGCTACAAAGTTGGTTTCGTAAGACCAGGCAAGACCCGCGAAGAGCACGGCGGTGCCCACCACTTGCCCCCAGGAGACTCTCTCTAGAAGGACTCGCAGGAAGAGAAATACGAGCAGTGCGGTGTGGGCCTGCGCTAGGGGGTTGTTGTTTGAGACCGTGTCCAGCCAGCCTCCTCGGCCTGCTGCGTTGACTCCCATGAAGAGAAAGAGAGTGGTCAGTGTTGCGGTGATCTCGGAGCGTCCGTAGCGGAGACCGGCGATGAAGATGAGCCAGAAGGCCGCCAGTTGGAAGAACGCTGTGATGGGCGCTTGGGAGGCGTAAAGGTTGATGCCGCTCCACTGGGAGAACATGACTATGGACAGGTCTCTGGCGTAGTGCCCGCCGTAGGCGAGGTCGGGAAAGACCGGGTTGCTGAGGGGGAAATTCCCTTTCAAGAGTTGGGCTTGCATGGGGGCGTGAAGCCAAAAGTCATCATCGGGATGGAGAAAGAGGAAGCTCACACTGGTGAAGTAGACGAGTGTCGAAAACGCTGCTAGGTAGAGCCAGGTCCAGGGGCTGAGTCGGAGGCCTTCCTTCTCGGGAGGGGTCGTGATGACCAGCAAGAGAGCCGATAGGGCAACGCAAAAGAGAGAGGCCGACATCATAGACCTCTCTAGGGAGAGTCCAGCCCTCAGGGCCAGGTTGGTCATCATGGCGCTGGTGAGCCAGCCGCTGCAGAGCCCGACCGGCAGAAAATTCAGAGCGTCGCCCAGACGGAAGAGGCGCTGGGCTACGATGATGCCAGCGATACAGGGGATGAGGAGAGCCAGGATACCTGTGTTCATAGCTCTTCACCGTAGGGTTGGTCGAGGGGGAGTTCCACGCGCCAGCTTCGGATGAGGAAGGGCTGCTTCAGGGGGACCGGGTTGAAGGTCCCGTCGGCTTTGCTGAGCACGATCTCGAGGTTGTAGTCGAGAGGCTGATTGGCGGTTCTGAGATAGCCCGTGACCGAGGTCGAGCGACCTGGGCCGAGCTTGCTCAGATGGATGGCTGCAGCGGGTTGGTCGATGGGCTGCTCCGGCTTTCTTTCGAGGAAAGTGGGTTGGAATCGAATCCCCTTGTAGACGCTGAGATCGAGTTCTAGTTGGGTGGTGTTGGTGAGAATGACCGTTATGGGGATCAGGGAGGCGACCGGGACTTCCCGGGATTGGTCCGGGGTCAAGTCGGCGGTCAGGGGGGAGTCGATGGATAGGGGGGCGCCCTTCTCTGGGCTCAGGAGGACCTTCATGCCGTTTGTAGAGGTCTTGTGAGCGCGGGTTTTGGGTACGACCACGGGGTCTTTGCCGCCGCGCAGAACGGTGTGGGTCTCCAGGCCCTCAAGGCTCTGGGGGTTGTCCGTGAATTGGAAGACCCCCAACTCACGGTCGATCATGACTCCTCCATCAGCGCTCGACCAGCCGGCCAGGGGTTGACCGTCAAGAAGAGCGAGGAGGCTCGAAGCTCTCGGGTCAGGCAGGGGGCCGGAGAGGTAGGCGAAGCGGCCGGTCTCAGGTGTTATCGACCGAAGAGCCTGCCACTCGCGCTCGGTAAAGCCGAATTCGCTTCCTCGCCACTCGAGCCAGCCTCGCAGGCTCCTCGGTCGCAGAAGACTGACGTGTTGAACGCCCTCGCGCTGGGCGCCGATCAAGATGGTGTCGTTTATCACCCGTTCGGCTCCGTCAAAGCCGAGCCAAAGGGTTAAAACTCCGGCCGCGGTCAGAAGGGCTCGCTTGGGAAGGATGAGCCCGTCCGGCCCGATCCTGAACCGTTGTGGTTCCGATTGAGCCCAGTAAGACTCCAGACGTCGGGTCGTTTCCACGGCCAGGGCGGTGAGGCCCAGCACCCCTTGGCTGGGCCCGAGTAGCTCCAGAAGGCAGAGCTTGACGCTGGATGTTCGCATCCAGCCTGGCTCGAGGATGTTCTTTAGGATCAGCAGTGAGGCGATCAGGAGGCCGATGGTGAAACCGTACAGGGAGCCATTGAGGCAAAATGCAACAACTAGCAGAGGCTTGAAGGCTGACTTTAGGGTGCTTGGGAGCTTCCAGTCGGTGGTCGCCACGGGCAGAGCCAAGGCTATTGGCCAGGATAGAGTGGCCAGCGCGCCGAGGAGCCAAGTCGCGGCGAACAGTGTGTGTCTTCTGGGGTTGGTGATCAGAAACAGAGCGCTCAGCGTCCACAGGTGGAGGAGCACCTCTGAGGGGGCTTCAAAGACCAGCCAGCCGTACTGGCTGCAGCCGAGAAGGTAGAGGCCTCCGACCTGCCAGGCGCGGTTCGCGTCGGTGTAGAGTAAGCGGAAGACGGCGAAGGCCCCCATGGCTACAGCGACTTGACAGAGTCCTGCTGAAAGCAGGCTCGCCATCCAGGCATCCCCAGGAAAGAGGGCGGTCGAGGCCATGAAGGCGCTTCGTTGCCCGGGCTCTGTGAGGTTCAGGTCCCAGATCAGAAATTCGGGAGGGGGAGAGAGTTGGAGTGTGCCTATGGCAAAGAGCCAGGCGGACAGGGCCAGAAGAGCGATCCCGAATAGGGACCATCGACCAGGTGCGGCGACAGAGAGCCTGGAGTCTTCGCTGGGTTTGGGGGTTAGAGCCAAGGCCAGGCCGAGTCCGACCAGGCAGAGGACCCCACTCGTGGTCTGAGCAAAGGCCTGGTCGGCGATCCAGAAGAGGGCCGTGGGCAGCGCGAGTCCGATCAGCGGCGTCAGCAGCAGGCGCAAGCTTTTGTCGGCGAAGGAAAAGGACGCGAAACGCCATCCGGTCGCCAAGCCTAGCAGTAGCAAAATCGGCTCCCAAAAGAACATGGCGAACGGTTCCATCCCAGTGGTGGCGGTCCTGCATCGGTCGATCCTGGGGCGGGGTTTGCAAAAATCCGAGATTTATATATAGTGGTTCAAATCTGAGAAAGGTCGGCTTTGATCTTGGAGTCTATGCAAACCCCAGAATGTAATGCGCTCGATGACCTCCGCCGTGAGGTTGAACGAGCTTCCGGGCACTACTATCACACTCCTCAACAGCAGGGTATCGATAATAGGACCAAGTCTTTCGTGATCGAGAAGTGTCGACCGCACATCGTTGGCCCCGTCGTTCTGGAGCTGGGTTACGTCGATGGCTCCTGGACCGACGACCTTCGGCGAATGGATCTCGAAGTGGATGTGGTGGAGGGAGCCGCTCGCCACGTTGAACACGCTCGGGAGAAGTATGACGGCGATTCCGGGGTCAGGATTT
>CAZVVF010000410.1:0-4534 GCA_964630575.1 uncultured Burkholderiales bacterium
GCAAAGACGATGTCCAACCGTCCCCAGTGGTCGCTAACCTGTTGCACAGCAGAGGCCATGTCCTCGGGTTCGGAGATATCGGCGACACATCCGATCACTTCGTGGCCCTCGTCGCGCAGACCTAACACAGCACCGGACACTTCATCCTTCACGTTTCCAAGCACGGCGACTTTGGCGCCGTAGGCGGCAAGCGCCCGAGCCGTGCTCAAGCCGATCCCCGAGGAACCACCCGTCACCAGCGCAACCTTACTATCCAGTCTGATCACGTTCACTCCCCTTCCAGAATCGCTACCAATGCCAGGGAGAGTTCATCCACTCCTGCACCTCGAAGCTCACACGGTGGCCGGAATGTGTCCCTTGAGTGCCTCAGCCATCCCGAGGGTTGAATTCTTCCGATCCGTGGAACGGAGAGAGGAAACAAGGAGTGTGACACCCATGAAGAACGACAGAATTTTGGTAGTGGGCCTAGCCCTATTCATCGTCCTGAGCGGATGCAAAAAGCAAGAAGAAACTGTGTCCCTGCCACAGGAAGCCGTGACGTCAAGCTCCGCCGCATCGCCTTCTCAGGCCCACAAAATGCCCATCTCTGGTCCTTCTTCTCGAAAGATCAAGACACATTAGTCGCCGCACCACCAACACTCTCAGAAGCCTCAGAGAGCACCTTCGCCGAGGCGAATCAGATGCCGGGGGACTCGACGAGTTCAAGCCCACTGGCTCTTCGCCAGGCGTAGTAGCTCTTGAGAACTTGGTAGTTGGACTGGTGTACGGCTAAAC
Organism: uncultured Burkholderiales bacterium; assembly: GCA_964630575.1. Taxonomy (GTDB): domain Bacteria; phylum Vulcanimicrobiota; class Xenobia; order Xenobiales; family JADMJV01; genus JAEXNA01. The sequence goes on from CAZVVF010000410.1 coordinate 775, forward strand.
GAGCTTCGGCCTGGGAGGTCTCAGCCTGGAGTAGCTCCAGGTTGGTCGAGACACCGACTTTGTAACGGAGTTGGGCCAAACGCAGAAACTCGTCTGCTTGGACGAGGGCCTTTTCGGCGACTTCCTTGCGGGCCCAACTGGTCAAGAGATCAGAGTGTCGCATCTCCACCTCAAGGCTTATATTGCGCTGGGCTTCGGCTAGATTCTCTCGCAGTTGAAGGACATCTTCCTTGGCCTGAGAGACCTTGGCCTTGACCAGTCCTCCATCGAAGATGGGCACGCTCAACTGCACCCCAGCGACCCAGAGCTGATTGGGCTGAAAGGCCGTTGCATTCTGACGGGCGTAGCTGGTGTGAAACCCCAGCTGCGGATTGTTCTGGCTCTCCTCATATTTCACTTTGCCATCAGCCGCTTCAGTGGCCTTCTCCAAGGCCTTGAGTCCCGGCCTCGTGGCCAAGGCTCTCTGGACCGATTCATCGATCGATTCGGTGGGAAGCTCAGGGACATCGAGGTCCTCCAACTCAAACTCTTCGCGGGCCTTTCTCCCCATCAACAAGAGCAAGCGAGTGCGGGCCAGATCTGACTGTTGCCGGGCCAGGATGAGGTTCTGCTCGGCCTGGGCCAGTGCCGTTTCGAAACCCAACACTTCAAAGGGAGGAATGACCCCGGCCTTCAGCTTGAGCTCGGCTTCTTGCAGGTGATGTTTGCGGGTCTCGTATTGCTGTTGCGAAACCGCCACAGCTCGCGCCGAAAACATCACGTCGAGATAGGCCTGGGTCGCTATTTCTAGGGTCTCCTGGCGTTTCTTTTCCACCTCAAAGGCCGCCGCTTCCGAAGCCAAGGAGGCCGCCAGTGTGCTCCACTTCAATCTGCCGAAGGTGTGGATCGCCTGGTCGAGTTGTACCCCCACATTGTAGTTGAAGTTCTCGGTGATAGCCAAACTGCCCTGAGGCGACAAGAACGACACCGTGGGTGTTAGGTAACTGGTCCCGGTGCTGAACTTGAGCTGGGGATAGGCAGCCGAGAAAGCCTCGTCGATCTTATACGAGCTCTGCCGTAATTTTGAATCCTGAGCCTTGAGGTTGTGACTGTTCCTCACCACCGTTTCTCGCACTTGCTCCAAGGTCAGAGGCTCGGCTGAGAGCGGAAGGGTCAAAAAGGCCAGGAAAAGGAGTGTCCACCTCATCCTTTGCTACCTGCCTTGGTCATGTAATAGAGAACCGGAACCGCGGTTCGAGAGATCAACAGAGAGGCGACCTCACCGGCCATCAAGGAGATGGCTAGCCCGTTGAAGATCGGGTCAGCGAGAATGACCGCCGACCCCACGACCACGGCTAGAGCCGTCAAGAGCATGGGACGAAATCTCACCGCTCCGGCTTCAACCACCGCCTCTTCAAGGGGAACCCCCTCCCCGATTCGCAATTCGATAAAGTCGACCAGAATGATGGAGTTTCGGACCACGATTCCAGCCCCGGCAATAAACCCAATCATGGACGTTGCCGTAAAGAAGGAGCCCAAAAGCCAGTGAGCTGGCATGATACCGACCATAGAGAAAGGGATCGCCGTCAAGATCACAAGCGGGGTCACAAAGTCTTGAAACCATCCTGTGATCAAAGCGTAGATGAGCAGCAAAACCACGGCAAAGGCAATGCCCATGTCTCGGAAGACTTCGTAGGTGACTTGCCATTCACCATCCCATTTGATGGAGTAGCGCTCGTTCTCGGTGGGCTGAGAAAAGAAGTAGGTCTCCATGGGTAAACCATCAGGAGTCTGAACCTTATCCAACTTGGGTTCTAGGTCCAAAATGCTGTAGAGAGGGCTGTCCAAACCACCAGAAACGTCGCCCGTCACGTACATGACCGGTTGTAAGTTCTTGTGGTAGATGCTCAATTCTGCGGGTCGATTCTCGACCTTAACAAGGCTGCTCAAAGGCACATTGGCCCCGCTTCTAGAGGGCAAATAGATGTCGCCGAGCCCGGCGAAGGTCGCCCTTTGCTCACGGCTTAGGCGAACCCGGATGGGCACTTCCTCGTTGGCTTTTTCGTCGTGCAACAAGCCAGCCGTCTCCCCTTGCAGAAGCCCCCGAATATTCCGTTGAATGGCATCGGGGGAAACCCCGCTGCGAGCAGCCTTTTCACGGTCCACCGTGAGAACCAACTCGACGGAGGGGTCTTCCTGGTACCAATCGACATCCACCACGCCTTCGGTCTCTATGTAGAGCTTTCGAATGTCGTCTGCGATCGCGCGCACAGAGCTGAGCTGAGGGCCGTAGACCTCTGTCACCAAGGTCTGAAGCACGGGAGGACCCGGAGGGATCTCGGCAACCTGAACAACGGCTCCGGCCTCTTTGGCAAGGGCTGCAAGCTTAGGGCGGATGGCCTTGGCGATATCGTGACTCTGGCGCTCTCGGTCCTCTTTGGGTGTCAGATTCACTTGAATGTCGGCCACGTTGGGACCGCTGCGCAGAAAATAGCGTCGAACGAGTCCGTTAAAGTTGTACGGAGAAGCGTTTCCTACGTAGATTTGATAGTTCATCAGTTCGGGCAGGCTCTCGAGTTCCGTCCCCATGGCCTGGGCCAATCTTGCGGTCTCCTCTAGAGTCGTTCCCTCGGGTGTATCGATGATGACCTGAAACTCCGACTTGTTGTCGAAGGGCAACATCTTGAAGACAACGAGTCTCAAGGGAACCAAGGCCACCGCCAAGACGAGTAGAAGACTGATCCCCAAGAGAAACGTCCAACGCCAAAACACGCTTTCCAACAAAGGCTCCATAACTCGGTGGTACAGACGAGTCAAGAAATCATCGGTTTGCTCTTCTTCGTGGTGCTCCTCGGGCTTCAAGACTCTCAGAGCAGTCCATGGAACCACGGTAAAGGCAATGAGCATAGAGAATATCATCGCCGCCGAGGCTCCCAACGGGATAGGCAGCATGTAGGGTCCCATGAGACCGCTCACAAAGGCCATTGGCAAAATCGCCGCTACCACCGCTAGAGTCGCGAGAATCGTCGGATTTCCCACCTCCTCCACCGCCTCAACGATCACCGTGAAGCGCGAGCGCTCTTGGTTCTTGACCATGCGCAGGTGTCGAACAATGTTCTCCACGATAACGATGCCGTCGTCGACCAAAATTCCAATGGAGAAGATGAGAGCGAAAAAGGTGACCCGGTTGAGTGTGAAATCGTAGAGCAAAAATGTCGCCAGGGTCAAAGAGAGCGTGACCGGTATAGCCACCGCAACGACGATGGCTTCACGCCGGCCTAGGGCCAACCAAATCAACAGGGAGACGGAAACGACAGCGATCCCCATGTGATAGAGGAGTTCATTGGAGCGCTCTGCGGCTGTTTCCCCGTAGTTTCTGGTGACGGTGAGATTAACACCATCGGGAATGTATCGCGCCTTCAGCAGCTCGATCTTCTCCAACACGGAATCGGCCACTTTGATGGCGTTGGCACCGGCCCGTTTGGCGATCGCAATGGTGACGGCTTGATCCAAGTCAGGGCGCGGTTCGGGCCCCTCGTAGGCAGGGCCTGACCCGAAGAAAACATACTCAGCCGGGTCCCTGCCACCATCGCTGACTCGAGCCACATCTTTCACAAAGATAGGCTTTGTCTCCTCGACCTTCACTAAGGCTAAGGCCACCTCTTGGGAGCTTCGAAAGAAGGCATCGGTGCGGACCTTGATCACGCCATCAGGCCCTTCCAACTGACCCGACTGAGAGGCCACGTTCTGGCTCTGCAAGGCTTGAACGATCTGCTGAGGA
>CAZVVF010000410.1:4544-4802 GCA_964630575.1 uncultured Burkholderiales bacterium
GAAACACCGTAGGCGGAGAGTTTAGCGGCATCGAGCTCAACCCGGACCTCGCGACCTTGCCCCCCGATGAGAGTGATCTCCGAGACATCGTCCAACTGCTTGAGCTGCTCGTCGAGCTGCGAGGCGATCTGCCGCAACTGCATCCCAGAATAGATGGAGCTCGAAAGAGTCAGCGCGACAATGGGAACATCGTCGATGGAGCGCATCTTGATCAGAGGCTGGCTCACCCCCGGGGGGATCCGATCGAGATTGGCGTAG
>CAZVVF010000411.1:0-4797 GCA_964630575.1 uncultured Burkholderiales bacterium
CTCCAAATAAGGGCTGCCCTAGGGGCAGCCCTTACTTATATCCAAATCTTTTTTTCCCCGCTAGGAGAGTTTTGATGAAAGTCACGGTAACCGAAGAGTCGGCAAGCGAACGTACTATGGAAGTGGTTGTTGAGGCCGACAAAGTAGAATCCGCCTTCCAAAAAGCCTTTAAGAAGTCTTTAAAGGGATTCGCACTACCCGGCTTCCGAAAGGGCAAAGTGCCCAAAGCAATGGCCCAACGGTACATCACCGATGGAGCCTTGGTCAGTGACGTGGTCAACGATCTGGTTCCCAGAGCGTTTGAGCAAGCCATCAAAGAAGAGCAGCTTGAGCCCATCAGTCAGCCCAACTGGGACCTGGTACAAAACGAACGTGGCAAGGATCTCGTGTTCAAAGCCTCCTTCACCGTGACCCCCAGCATCGAGGTCACGGGCTATGCCGGAATGGCCATCGAACAAGAGAAGGAAGAGATCTCTGAAGAGCACATCTCGGACACGCTCGAAAAGATGCGTCAGCAACACGCCGAGTTCACCGCGATGGAAGAAGACCGCGGACTCGTTGAGGGCGACTTTGCCACAGTTGACTACACTTCGTTTCAAAACGGTGAAGAGATCGAAAACGGCGGCGTGACCAACTACCTGATGGAAATGAAGCCCGAAAACTATATCGAAGGCTTCGTCGCGAATCTTCTCGGCTCCAAGGCCGGCGAAGAAAAAAGCTTCGACATCACGTTTCCTGCCGACTACAACAACGACGAACTGGCCGGCGAAACGATAACCTTTAAGTTCAAGATTCACGACATCAAGGTCAAGCAGCTCCCCGAGCTCGATGACGACTTTGCCAAATCGCACTCCGAGCACGACTCCCTCGAACTGCTCAAGAAGGCCATTCGCGAGCGACTAGAGGCGGGCGTCAAGAGCCAAGCCGACGGCCAAGCCGTCAGCTCCATCGTCCAGAACCTGCTCAAGCAAGTTCCCGAGGACATCATTCCCGCCCAACTTCGCCAGCATCACGCCCAGAAGGCCATCCGGGCTCGCATGTACGAGTTGTCCCAACGAGGACTAGGACTTGAGCAACTGCTTCAAGCCCGAGGAATGACTCAGGACGCTTGGATTCAGGAAATGATGGGTGCCGGTCTCTTCGAAGCTCGACTCGAAGTCCTCTACAAGAGCATCGCTCGAATCGAAGGTATCACGGTCGAACCCAAAGCCATGGATGCCATCATCAAGGACGAAGCCAAGTCTCACAAAATGAGCCCCAAACAACTCCGTAAGCAGATGGAGAAGAATGGTGCCATGGAGATGCTCGAGTACAACCTTTTGACCGAAAAGCTCCACAAGATGCTCCTCGAAAAAGCCGAAGTGACCTACTGCGCGCCTGGAACGAAGAGCGAACCCGAGCCCGAAGCCGAAGCCGACAAGCCCGACGCTTCAGCCAAGTCCGAAGGCACGGCCAAGAAGAAGAAATCAGCAAAGAGCAAGAAGGCAGGGAAGGCGAAAGCCGAGCCAAAGGCCGACGCCGAGTCCAGCGAAACGACGACTAAGAAGTCGAAGTCTAAATCCAAAGCAAAAACTAAAGAGAAGGCCAAAAAGGCCAAGGCGAGCGCTAAAGAATCTCCAGCAAAGGCCACCAAAGCTAAAGCTGGCAAGAAGAAGAGTGCCAAAGCCAGTAAGAAAAAGGCTAAGTAGTAGTCTTAACTGGCACGCAACGAGAAAAGAAAATAGAGAGGAATCCGAATCCCTGGGCCAAAGCGGGCTGTAGGTTGAATTCGGAGAAAAAAACATGTTCCTATCAGATATCTCATTGGGCACCCTAAACGGTGAAGAACGATCCAGCGGACTGGTTCCGATGGTTGTTGAGCAGACCGCGAGGGGCGAGCGCTCCTACGACATCTTTTCTCGACTCCTGAGAAACAGGATCATCTTTGTTGGTGCTCCCATCTCAGACCCCATAGCCAATCTCATCATCGCCCAGCTTCTATTCCTGGAGCAGGACGACCCCGACAAAGACATCGACATCTACATCAACAGTCCAGGTGGATCGACTTCCGCCGGGCTTGCGATTTATGACTGCATGCAACTCGTCAAATGCGACGTCTCGACCATCTGTATGGGCTTGGCTGCCAGCGCGGCATCGATCCTCTTGGCCGGTGGTGCCAAGGAGAAGCGCTTCGCACTCCCCTTCTCCCGAGTTATGATTCACCAACCTTGGGTACAAGGTATTGGGGGACAAGCAACAGACGTTGACCTCCACGCCAAAGAAATTCTTCACACTCGCAGTGTGATGAACGACATCATGGCCAAGCACACGGGTCGTGAACTCGCGCAGATAGAAAAAGACACTGAACGTGATTTTTACCTCTCTGCAGAGGAAGCAGTGGAGTATGGTATAATCGACGAAGTTATCAACAAAGGAAGCCGTTAAGTAGGGATATGTTTCGATTTGGAGACGATAGGGGCACGCTGAAGTGCTCTTTCTGTGGAAAAAACCAAGACCAGGTACGGAAGCTCATTGCCGGGCCAGGAGTCTATATTTGTGATGAGTGTATCGAACTCTGCAACGAGATCATTGAAGATGAACTCTCACGCACCACCGATGACCCCTTGCGATTCCGTAATCTCCCGAAACCCAAGGAGATCAACCAGATTCTCGACCAGTACGTGGTGGGACAACAGCGTCCCAAAAGAACGCTCTCAGTAGCGGTCTACAACCACTACAAGAGGATCCACTCGAAGACTGCGGGTGCCACCACCACCGACGAAGTGGAACTGCAGAAGAGCAACGTTCTTCTCATTGGACCTACAGGGTGCGGCAAAACCTACTTGGCCCAAACCCTGGCTAAGATCCTCAATGTGCCACTGGCCATCGCCGACGCAACCTCTCTAACCGAGGCGGGGTACGTCGGTGAGGACGTGGAGAACATTCTCCTCAAATTGATTCAGGCTGCTGACTACGACGTCAAGCGAGCTCAGCAAGGCATCATCTATATCGATGAAATCGATAAAGTGGCTCGCAAATCGGAGAACCCATCCATTACGAGAGACGTATCGGGAGAAGGCGTTCAGCAAGCCCTTCTCAAGATTCTTGAGGGTACCGAAGCCAACGTTCCACCACAGGGTGGCCGCAAGCATCCCCATCAAGAGTTCATCCAGATCGACACGACCAACGTGCTCTTCATTTGTGGAGGAGCCTTTGAGGGCTTAGACCAGATTATTGAGCAGCGCGTCTCCGAGCAATCGATGGGCTTTCGGGCTACCATCGAAAGCAAAAAGAAACGAAAACTGGGCGAACTTCTGGCCAAGATACTCCCCGAGGACCTCCTCAAGTTTGGCCTCATCCCTGAGTTCGTTGGCCGACTGCCCGTGGTAGTGACTCTCGACTCACTGGACGAAGAATCTTTGGTCAAAATCCTGACCGAACCGCGCAATGCGCTGGTCAAGCAATACCAGAAGATCTTCGCGATGGATGGTGTCGACCTCGTGTTCACCAAAGAGGCGATCACGGCGATAGCCGGGGAAGCGCAAAAGCGCAAGACCGGAGCACGAGCGTTGCGTTCCATTATGGAAGAGAATATGCTCGACATCATGTACGAAATTCCGTCCTTGACCGACGTGAACAAGTGCATCATCACTCAAGAGGTGATCAAAGACGGAGAAACTCCGACTCTCATCCACACAGAAGAGATCGAAGAGAAAGCATCCTAGATTCTCCTCCTGGACACAAAAAAAAGGCCTCTTGAGAGGCCTTTTTTTTTATGCCCTTAGGGCCCTCGCCCTAGACTCGATCATTTCCCATTCTCGATCTCACTCAAGTGTTCACGAACCACAGCCGCTTCCGACTCGCTCTCGTTGAACTCCAAAAAGCGCCTGTAGTACTCAGCAGCCTCCGTGAGTCGGCCGTCTCTATCGTACACGAACGCGAGTTGGTAGAGAAATCGAGGGTCATCATCGCGAAGCTCAACGGCCAGTTGGCTCGCCTCCACCGCCTCCTCAAGCCTATCTAATCGAGACAGAGCGAGCGAAAGGTTGTGAGCCACCTCTGGGCTTTGCGGATTGCGCTTGAGAGCTTGCTGAAACCAACTCACCGCTTCGGTGAAATCCCCGACCTCATAGGAATAGATACCCATCGTCTCTAGAGTCTCATCGCTCGTAGGAAGCTTGGCTTGGGCAGAAACCAGATAGTCACCGGCATCCTGTAGCTCCTTCTGTTGAAGCAGCACCCTTCCGTATATCCATGAGGCCCGCGCATCATCTGGGAACCTGTCCACCAGGTCTGCCGACAAGAGCGCTGCATTGACGGTATCTCCCCGCTCAGCCAAGGCCGCCGCCAGATTGTACTGCAACTCGAAAGGAGTGGTCTTGTCCTTCACGGCATCAAGAATCGGAGCCGGATCGAAGCCGCTCTCTTTTTTCGACAAAAGAAGCGCAAAGGCATTGAGAACCTGCGGATCGTCAGCGGCCTGGGAGAGCATCTGCCCCACCAATTCGGTCGCTTCCTCTAGCCGCTCATCGGCCAACAAGAGCACCAGCAGGTTGGTGCGGGGCTCAAATTCCTGATCCGAAGCGAGCTCCACTGCCCGTCGATACTCGATTTCTGCAGCCTTTCTGTCGCCTTGTTGCTCCAGAAGAAATCCGTTCAGGTTATGCCACTCCCAGGACTTCTCGCGGTGAACCAAGCCCAGGAGAGCCAGTGCGTCTGCCGCCTGACCATACTGCTCCAGCGAAACCAAAACCTTCACGCGAAAAAGCCCGACCTTGGCGTCGGTAGGCTCAAGATTGAGATAGAGGTCGAGTTGGC
>CAZVVF010000412.1:0-4793 GCA_964630575.1 uncultured Burkholderiales bacterium
CGGTGCTCTCTCTGCGTCCGGCAGGTTCTGAGGAATGGCAATTCCCAACGGATTGCCCTGAGTGCAACAGCCCTCTTGAGCGCCGTGAGGGCGAGAGTGATACCTACTGCACGAACGCTGAATGTCCAAAGCAGTTGGAGCAAAAGATGGCCTATTTCGTATCGCGCACAGCCATGGATGTGGACCATCTCGGTGAGCGCACCATTCGGCTCTTTATGGACAAGGGCTGGTTGCACAACATCGCTGACATATACGATCTCGACTTTGAGAAGATAGGACAGCTCGAGGGATGGGGTGAGGCTTCGGTCAGCAACCTGCAAACGGCCATAGAGCAATCCAAGGAAAGACCTCTTTCCAGTCTGCTAACAGGACTGGGTATCCGGCACTTGGGAGCGACCGGTTCCACGCTTTTGGCAACCGCATTCGGCCATTTTGACGCTCTCATGGCTGCCACCAGCGAAGAGATTGCCGAGGTGGATGGTGTGGGAACCACCATCGCCGAGAGTGTGACCGACTTCTTTTCACAAGAGGAGAACAGAGAGATCATTGAGCGCCTGCGCAAGGCGGGTTTGAACTTCGCTGGACCACCGCCATCGACTCAGGAACAGAACCTCAAGGGTCTTTCCATTGTTGTTTCTGGGACTCTGGAGGGGTTTTCTCGCGATAGGGCAGCCGAGGCGATCAAGGAGCGAGGTGGCAAGTCTCCTGGGAGCGTCTCCAAACGGACCCAGGCTCTGGTGCTCGGGGAAAACCCGGGAGCGGCCAAACTCAAGAAAGCCCAAGAACTTGGAATCCCGATTCTCGACGAAGCGGGCTTTGTCGAACTCTTGAAAACGGGTCTGTTGCCAGGAGCTCCAGAATCGACTGATGATGCCACTGAATCGGCGTTGTGAGGGGGGAGCCTTTCAAGTTTCCGCTAAGCAATAAGCTTGCAAACTGAACAACGTAGCCCCCTAGCCAGGCTCCTCACGGCGCTCTCAAAATTCTGCTTCACCAACCCTCGGTTGTCATTATTCTTTTGCCTTGCCACCTTCATAGCCGGGTCGTGGCTGGCCTTGGCAAAACTCGAATTGAGGATGGATTGGACCTACCTCTTTGAGGACGATGACCCCATCGTTTTGCAGATCCAAGAGGGACGGGACATCTTTCCCTTGCCCGGGGATATCGCTGTCCTTGTGGACCAAGGTACCCCGGAACAAAGAGAGCGCTTCCTGGACGCCCTGGCTCAACGCCTGGAGGCCGAGCCAGACATCTTCTACTACGTTTTTTATCGGGTCGATCTCGCCTCGATCGCCAGCAAATCTCTCTATTACCTCAACGAAGCAACGCTGCAAGACCTCCTCAAGGGCTTGACCGCTATTTCGCCAGGCTCTGCCTCGGCGTCGCCAGCAAAAGAGCAGGACGAGAATTCCAAAAAGATCGTGCTCAAGCTTCTCGATGACCTCGACCGAGCCATGATCACGAGGGGCCGAGCGCCCTATGACCCCATCTGGAAGACTCTTCTTCCTGAAGAAAAGGGGCAGAACTCTCGCTATCTTCAACAGTTGCTCAACGGGGACAACTACGTCTATACGACCATCGGCAACGGACAAGTGAACGCCTTGCTCTTTATGACCGGACCTTGGGGTGAGCCCCTGGCCAAGCAGACTGTGGCCGTGGAGAGAGTGCGCGAGATTCTGGCTGAGATGCGGCCTACGGTCAAAGATATTCGTATCCGGCTAACGGGGTTGCCGGTGATGCTCAATGACGAACGGCAGACTTGCACCGACGACAGTATTCGCTCGGGCGTGATCAGTATGGTGGCCATTGTCATCATCTTTGCCGTAGGTTTTGGAGAGTTTTCGAGACCCGTTTTGGCGGTGGCAGCACTCAGTTGTGGCCTGGGTTGGACCATGGGCTTTACCACCATTGTGGTGGGTCATCTCAACTTCATTACCGTGAGTCTGGTCACCATGTTGATGGGACTCGGGATTGATTTTGGGATACATCTCCTGTTTCGCTACGATGAGGAACTCAGTAAGGGGGCCTCGGCAGAGGACGCCTTGGAGATGACCATAGCGGGAACGGGAGTGGACACCTTTGTGGGCGCTACCGCTACGGCTGCTGCCTTTTTGGCTTTGACCCAGGCCGACTTCCGAGGCATCGCCGATTTTGGAATCATTGCAGCCGGTGGAGTGATGCTCTGCTTCTTTTCCACCATTATGGTTTTGCCGAGCCTTCTGGCTCTCTATCCAGGGAGACCCAGGCCACCCCTCAACCAGGATGGTTTTTTGGGCTGGGTCGAGGGGAAACTGCTGGGCAGAGCAAGGGTGGTTTCCGTTCTCGGTGGGCTCTTTCTTTTCGTGTGCTTGTTTTGGAGCACGAAGGTGGGCTTCAGCTACAACCTGCTGGAGATTCAGGCCGAGAATATCGATTCTGTGCGCACGGAGATAGAGATGGTCTCTGAGTTGAGGCGCTCTGTTTTAGCCGGACAAGTGATTGTGCAAGGCCAGGAGAAGGCGCGCACTTATGCGGCCGAGTTCGAGAAGCTCGACTCGGTCTCGGGAGTGGGAAGCATCGTCTCTATGATCCCGAAAACAAGCAGCAAGAAGCAAGAACTGGTCGCTGAGATCGTGAAATTGCTCCCGCAGTTGGAACTGCCGGAAAAGGTTCGGCTACAGGACGCCGACGATCTTTTGGCCCTGCGCCGGCGGCTGCAAGCTCTGGAAGATTCCGGATCAGAAAGCCAGACTGACCCAGAGGTCAGCGAGGCGATAAGGCTGGTGAAAGAGGATGCTAGCAAGATGGGACCGGGGCCCATTCAGGATGGCTTGGTGATTTTCCAAGACAACGTTTACAACGACCTCGGCAACGTCTTAGACTTTCTCAAGGAGCAAGTGGCGGTAGCCCCCACGCTCGCTGACCTACCAGAGAATCTCACTATTCGCTACGTGAGCCCCGACGACCACTACCGGCTCTCGGTTTCAGCGGTGAAGAACATCTGGGAAAAAGAGAACCTCATTGAGTTTCTGGCCGAAACGCGAACCGTCGACCCGGAGATATTGGGCCATCCTGTGGTCCAGATGCATATCTTGGAGGCTTTCAACCGGGCTTTTGAGAGGACGCCTTGGTTCACGCTTTGTGGCGTGTTGTTGGTGATGGTCTTTTATCTGCGCAGTGCCAAGGCGGTGTTTCTCTCCTTGTTGCCTACGGCGACCGGAGTTTTGGTGATCTTTGCGGCCATGGGGTTCGTCGGTCTTGAGTTCAACGTGGTCAACTTCGTGGCACTTCCGATGAGTGTGGGGATCGGCGCTGTGTACGGTGTGCACTCTCTGCACCGGATGCGAGAGCTCAACGATGAAACGCTGCTCACGAGTTCTACGGGACCGGCCCTCTTGCTCAGTGGTATTACAACGATGGCAGGTTTTGCGACTCTTATGACAGCCCATCACAGAGGATTGAGTTCTCTCGGTTTCGTCATTTCTGTAGGGGTTGCTGTGAACTTTGGTGGCTCCCTCATTTTTCTACCGGCCATGAGACGCGCCTTGCGCAAAGCCGATGATCCGGATTCTTAGACGTTGAAGAGGTTGCGCGCAGGCATATTGCTTCTTCTGTGTTTGATGGCCTCGACTTTGGCGAAAGAGCCGACGGTGGTAGCGAGTCCCAGCCCCTCACCGACACTTTCGGCGAGCCCAGAAAGCTCGCTCCCTCAGCCGAGCTTCTTACCCTTCACGGTGACAAAAGACAAAACCAGAGCCAGTGTTTTGGGACCCATGAGTGGACAGGAATTGCTGATGCTCACCGATGCTGAAGGATTCGATGCAGAGAGTCGAGCCGCTCTCGTGTCGGGGCGGCTCCAGAGCGTGATTCAAAACCAAGGAGAAACCCCAGCCTTGGTGACGAGTCAGGTTTTTGAGTCTTTTGTTGTGCTCATGGCCGACGACATCGTTTTGGTGACGGTCACGCCTGAAGACGTTGGGGTCTCAGACCCACGCGCTCTGGCTCCGGGGGAACTCCGCCGGCTCGAGATCGGTGTGGCCGAGGATTGGCGCATGATTTTTCAGACCGAACTCGGCTACGCGGCCTGGATCAGGAGTCCCGGGTATCTGGAGTTTGCCATTCCCTTGGTCTTGATCGTGATCGTGATCTCGGGTCTGCTTCATTTTTTGACGGCTTGGATCAACAAGCGATACCCCATCTTTCCCATGCGAAGTTTGCGGGTGCTCCTCTGGACACTGGTGACGATCTTCGCGCTTTGGATGTTCCCTCGGACCAAATGGTTGGCCTGGCTTGTAGAAGAGCGTTTTCTGTGGCCTTTTCTCAAGTTCGGATTGCTGGTTGTGGGGGCGAGCCTCTTGTCAGAGGTGCTCGAACGCCTGGTCATTGGATATTTCGATGACCTGATAGCCAGCCCATTGATGCGGCCCCGGCGGGCCCAGAGATTTCAGACGCTCTGCAGCGTTGTGCGCAACTCCGTGAAGGTTGTCGTCTTTGTCATCGCTGCCGGGATCGCCCTGTCTCTCTTGCCCATAAACTATGCCCCTCTGTTGACCAGCGCCGGAGTCTTAGGTGTAGCGATCGGATTGGCAGGACAAGACTTTTTGAAGGACATCATTGCCGGAGTTTTCATTCTGGTGGAGGACCGATTCGGCGTGGGTGATTGGATCGAGTGGGACACTTACTCGGGTTCGGTGGAATCGGTCAATCTTCGCTCCACTCGGCTCCGAACCATTGAGGGGGGATTGATCACGGTGCCAAACTCCGATTTGCGAGTCGTGATCAATCAGTCAAATGAGTGGGCCCAGGTCGATTTT
>CAZVVF010000413.1:0-4792 GCA_964630575.1 uncultured Burkholderiales bacterium
CGGTGCCGACGCCTTTGATGCCAAATGGCACCGACTCCCAGACGTCGTAGCCCATCTGCAAACACTTTTGATCGCCAACCGAGCTGGCTTTGAGTTCGAGATGCCAAGTCAACTCAAGACACTCTCCCCGGCGCTACAAGAAAGAATCAAATTGATGGAGTTTCCCAATATTTCCATCAGTTCTTCAGAGATTCGTGAGCGAATTTCAGAAGGAAGACCCTACCGGTTCTTGATTCCTGAGCCAGTCTACCGTATCATCACGAAGTCTAAGCTTTACGCTTCGGCAACTGAGGAAAGTTGAGAGATGCAGTCGAGGAGCCTAACAAACTCAACTGGACTGCCCACATATTCACCATTTTGGAAAGTATTGAAATCGCAAAAATAGCAGCTCAAACCGCGCACGAGGTCAAAGCTGAGAATGTCCTTCTACTCGACGTGCGAGAACTCACGACCGTATGCGACTATTTCGTAGTTGCTAGCGCGCCCACCAGAATCCAAACCAAAGACATCGCCAAGAAAATGGAAGACGCCCTGAGCGATGCCGGTGTCAAGCGAATCAGAATACAGGGGCGTGAAGACGCCAGCTGGATCCTCATCGACTACGGAATGGTCGTCCTTCACGTGTTCCTAACCCAGGAACGCGAGTTCTACGACCTTGAGGGTCGATGGTCTGAGGCCAAGATTCTCTTCGACTCTAACACCCTATCGGTTTAAACAGGTCAGACCGATGGAAGTCTGGCTCACCGTCACCTCGATGATTCCAGGCAAAGTAGTGAGGCTCCGGGGTGTGGAGAATAGCGGCAGGCGAAATAAGCCTCTGATCCGGCCCGCTCTCTCGCCATGGCTCAAGGTCATACAAATCGGATTCAAAACTCACAGCCCACCGCTGATCTGACCAGTCAGCGGTGATCTTGGGCTCAAATTGAGCAACGGACTTCAACTCCCGGTAATCGCTGAACACGGCGCTCCACCAAGCCCCGGTCGGACTGATGTTGATCTCTTGATAAGACGGCCCAATCCCGGCCACGAAGAACTCGGCAACGTCGCGCTCCCACAGACCCTCCACAAAGTCACCAAGACCCAAGGAGAGGTCGCAGCGCGGCGCTTTTGGAGCCTCAAAACGAAACAAAAAGCGGTCCCCGATAACCTCGAAGCTCATCGAGGGGGCGAAGGGCCAGGTCTGCCCAAACCAATCCTGGGTCGTCACCAGCGGTCGTTGATTCATGAGATCATTCTTCCCCTTGATCCGAGAGCAAAACGGAGTCTGAAAGAGCAGGCGCATCCGTCCCCATCGATTCATCCGAACGCGTCAAAAACATCAAGCAACCGAGCACGGTGCCGGCCCCACACAAGACAAAGCCCATCAGCATCGCAAGTTGCGGAGCGGTCCATCCCTGGTCACCGGCCCGTCCCACCAAATAACTCGACGAGGCCACGGCCAGGTTGAGACCCGTATATTCCAGCGCAAAGACCCGCCCTCGGAATCTGGAGTCCAAGGACAGTTGCAGCAGACTTGTGGAAAAGACCCACTGCGTGGCCCCTCCCAGATGAGCCAAAAGGACGCAGAGCAGAGCTACCGGAAGCGACCAAGCCTGGCTCAAAAGCAGATAGCCCGCCCCTCCAACCAGAAACCCAGGAACCAGCGAACCACTCAAGGCGGCCACTGACTGGCCTTTCACACGGTAGGCCAGGAACGGTCCAAACCCCGATCCCAATCCACGAAACGCGTAAAAGAGACCGATGGAGATAGCTCCCACCTGTCCGCTCGCCCCCTGAATGGGGAATAGATTTCTGCCATAGAGCGTCAAAACCAGGGTTATCCCACCACCGGTACACCAGAGCATCTTTGACATACTGTAGACGGCGAGTCTTGGATGCCTTCGAAGGTATCGGAAGCACTCACCCCAAGGAGCCTTTTCGGTCTTAGTCGAGGTCTTGCTGGAAAACCTCAAGCCGGAGACAAAATAGGCCGACAAGAAGAAGGAGAGAGCGTTGAGCAAAAAGGCGACTTCCTGACCAAAAAAGCCGCTCACGACCCCGCCCAGCGCGGCTCCGATAGCCAACATTGACGACCAGGTAGCCCCAGAAATGGCATTGGCCAAAACCATTTGATCGCGGTCCACAATGTCCGGGAGTGCCGACTTTCGAGCGGGCTCAAAAATGGCCTGAAAAACGACCATAAGAACCGTGATCAGGTAGACCAATGGGACCCGCTCAGGGCGGTCGACAAAAAGGTAGCAAAGGGCCAGACCTCCCCTACCCAAGTCGGCCATAAGCATCAAGCCGCGGCGTCCGAAGCGGTCCGTGAGTGGACCTGTCCAGTAGCCGGCCAAAGCCGCCGGCAGAAACTGCGCCCCAATAAAGATCCCCACCGCCTCGGCAGAACCGGTCAAGGTAAGAATCAGTGTATAGAGAGCGACGGAACTGAACCAATCCCCGAGTTGAGAGACCACCTGGGCCGCCCAGAGTCGCCTAAATTGGTGATTGGTAGCTAGAACGCGAAGGTATCGGTTCTCCCGGAACAAGCCTTATCCCCCGAATTCGGACCAGGACTCGGCAACACACCTCTCAACGGTTTCCAGACCTCTCTGAAGCTCGCTCTCCTCAATGACCAGAGGCGGAGCGATCACGAGTATCCCCGTGTCGGCCTTGGGGTAACAGTGAATCCGCTTCTCCTTGAGACGAGCCTGGAGCGCCTGGAAAAAGGCAGCCCAGTTTTGCTCACCAGCTTCGGCCCACTCCACAGCACCCAAAAGACCTCGCACCCTCACCTCGCAGGCACCGCCCGCCGCCCTCGAAATCGCTTCGAGGCCTTCTTGGAAAGGACCCTGAAGCTCTCGAGCGCGCTCGATCAAGCCCTCGTCGCGATAGATATCGAGAGCCTCGGCACCTGCGGCACAACTGAGGGGATGAGCGTAATAGGTCAGTCCACAGTAAAGCTTCTGCTCGGAGAACTTTTTGCTAACCCTCTCGTGGACCAAAACCGCACCCAAAGGAGCGTATCCCCCCGTGAGCCCTTTGGCCACCGTGATCATGTCCGGCACGACGCCCTCTTCATGATCGATTCCGAACCAACGTCCTGTCCGACCGAACCCAGTGAGGACCTCATCGGCCACCAGCAGAGCCCCATGTCGGTCGCAGGCCTGTCGCAGTCGCGACCAGTACCCCTGCGGAGGTATCAACACCCCGTTGGCTCCTGGAATCGGCTCACAGAAAACGGCGGCAACCGAGCCACTGCCCTCGAGCTTCATGATGTGGTCGCACTGAGTCGCACACGCGCGCTGACAACTGGAGACAACCTGCCCAAAGGGGCAGCGAAAACAGTGACAGTCCAGAGCGTGGAGCGCCCCGGTTAAGAGCGGCTCCAAGGGAGGTCTTCGGTAGTCCCCAGACAGCGAGAGCGCCCCCATAGAAGCTCCGTGATAAGAACGATAACGAGAGATGGTCTTATAGCGACCGGTGACCAAGCGCGCCATCTTCAGGGCATTCTCCACCGCCTCTGACCCGCCCAAGGTAAAGAAAACCTTGTCGAACCCGGGTGGAGCCAACTCCAACAAACGCTTGGCCAACTTCTCCTTCGCCGCAAAGGTATGATTCGGCAAACTGAGACAGAACTTATCGGCCTGCGCCTTGATGGCCGCCACCATGCGAGGATGTCCGTGACCGAGATTGGCCTGGTAGCTCAAGGAAGCAAAATCCAACCACCACCCCTCGCGAGTTCGAAACTTGGCACCAGCACCTTCCAAAATCTCCGCTAACGGTTGCTCGGTTTGCTGGCTCCAGGTGGTGAAAAAGGGATTCGCCATCAGTCCCACTCGTAATTCTTAGGGGTTTGCTCGGCATCGCTGGCAGAACGAGCCCAGAACTCGCCCCTCACACAATCCATCAAAACCCGTGCGCACGTGGCGACCCCGTGAGGATTGTCAGCCGAGCTCCGGTCAGTAAAGAGAGAATTCGGGAAGTTATCTCTGCAAGCCATCATATCCCAAAGTTCAGTAGCTGAGGGCTCGGGATTGCAAGCCAAGAGTCGGTCGGCCTGCTGAAAGCGATCGTGCGTGGTGCTGGTCGGCGAGATCCGGCTCAATTCATCGAGACCTTTGTCCAAACAGTGGTTGGTGTGGACGTAGGGGCTCGTAGAACCATCGTAAACGAGAGCCGCTCCAGTACCACTTATCTCCCAAGCTTTGCTCTGCTGGGGGTCGGACAGAGCGTAGTGGTGGCCACTGGCCACGGGTGCACTCTTGAGGACCTCTACCGCCGCTTCTACAGTTCCGGCGCGCAACATTTTTCGTACCAGAGTGGGCCACGACACCCCCACCCTGGCATCCGACATCACGAGGTTGTTGATAGCGACAGCGAGACCGGTCCGCGATAACCCACAGAGGGCCAGGCACCCCGTGATAGTCTGAGTCCACACCCCTTCGTCGGGCAAGTAGAGCATCATCACAAAGGGCTCAGCGGTGGCGTGCATATCCCAGGTCTGTGCCATAAGCACTTCGTTGCCGTAGCGGGCGTGGAGTATGCTGCAGCCCTCTTCTAAGGCCTTTTCCGCGATACCCAGATCTCGTAAGTCTGTGTAGTGATTCAAGACCAAAAGCTCGACTTCGGATATCCCAGAGGCCTGAGCTATGCCCTGAAACTCCTCATAGAGGTCGCGATCGAAACTCTCCAAAATGGGCAGATGCTTGGCGGCCTTTTCGAGAACGCTATCGGGTTTACTGTGACCCCAAGCTTTCATGATCAGCTCCAAGCGAATCTGGGCCAAAGCCCGAATATCCTCGCGGAAGCTCTC
>CAZVVF010000414.1:0-4784 GCA_964630575.1 uncultured Burkholderiales bacterium
AGGGGTCCTCCATGCGAAAGTTGAAGGGCCCGCGCAAGCTTAGCTCCGGCGCGAATCGATGCGCCTCCTCCAGCAGCAAGGTCGCAGCCTCAGGGTAACCTTCGAGGCACTCAAAGAAACCGAAGTGAAGGGCTTTCTCACCCTCGGGCCCGTGGATCTTCACACCGATACTGGCCACCGGCTCATCACCATCAAGAGCCAGCAACAATCGTCGGGTTCGGTCGATGGGAGCTCCCAACTGGATCAGGATCTGGAGCGTCAGCGGCGGAACCCAGAAACTATCTGGACCGTAGACGCGGTGACGGAGTGCAAAGAAGGCTCGTAGGGTCTTCCAGTTGCGAACCTCTACGAGTTTTAGGGAGGATTGGCCATTCACGGCGAGACCGTTCGTCGCCCCCCCCATCAGACCCCTGGAAGAGATCCCTAAAAAAAACAGGCCATTCCCACTCGCAATCGAAGCGCCGAGGCCATCACATCTTTAGGTAGGTATCTATGAAGGACGTCCAATTCTCACTCGTCGTGCCCAGCTACAACGAACGAGGCAATATCGATAAGTTGGTCCATGACGTTCATAAGGCCCTTCTGCCCACTCAGATTCCCTATGAACTGATTCTGGTCGATGACAACTCGCCAGACGGCACGGCGGATCGGGCTCGGGAACTCAGTCAGGATTTCCCCGTCGTGGTTCACCAAAGAGCCGGTAAACTGGGGCTGGCAACAGCCGTCATCGAAGGCTGGGAGCGCGCTCGTGGCTCCATTCTTGGAGTCATGGATGCCGACGGAAGCCACGACGTGACCAAACTACCCGAAATGGTGAAGGCCGTCCTCGACCAAGAGGTTGAACTCGCCGTGGGCAGTCGCTATGTTCCCGGAGGAGGCATCGGAAACTGGCCGCTCAAACGCGAGATCATCTCGCGAACCGCCGTCATGATGGCGCGACCCATTTGCCCTGTGGCCGACCTCACCAGCGGATTCTTCGTATGTCATCGCAGCGTTGTGGAAGGGGTCAAGCTCAATCCCATCGGTTTTAAGATCGGGCTCGAAGTGATGATGAGAGGGCGCTATCACCGATTTACGGAAGTTCCCTTCGTCTTTCAGGACCGTGATCACGGCGCCAGTAAACTCGGCAGCGGAGTGGTCTTCTCCTATCTCAAACAGTTGCTCCAGCTCTTCGGCTACTGGCTACGCACTCGACCCAAGCGCCAGCGCGTCCCCTATCAAGCCCTATCCAAAGAGAGCCCGCAGGCGGCCGCTGAACCTGCCGAACAGTTGACCGCGAGTTGATGTTTTGCTGAATCCTGGGCCATACTTCGAGGGGCGTCGAGCCCTAGTTGTCGGGGGGTCTCAAGGCATTGGACTCTCTCTGGCTCAACAACTGACCGAACTCGGATGCGAGGTCACCGTCGCTGCCCGAAACCAAAGCAGGCTAGATTCTGTCACCGGGAGCTTAGTCGGTAGCCACTCTCTGTCGCTGGATGTGAGCGACGAGTCCGACACCCAAAAGAAGCTCGAGAAGTTGTGCCGAACCGACGGGGTGCCCGACTTCGTTTTTAACTGCGCAGGACTGGCTCACCCCGGCTACCTCGACGACCAGTCTCCCCGAAAGCTCAGGGAGATGATGGACGTCAATTTTTTCGGCACGATGGTTGTCTGCCGCACGCTGCTGCCCTATTTCAAGCAGAGAGGCAGCGGTGTCTTCGTGAACACCTCTTCCCTCGGTGGTCTGCTGGGACTCTTCGGATACACCGGTTACTGTGCGAGCAAATACGCCGTCGTCGGTTTCTCTGAGGCTCTCAGGCGAGAGGTGAAGCCATACGGGCTCCATGTCACGCTGCTCTGCCCTCCAAACACCAAGACACCAGGCTTGAGCCGTGAAAACCTCAGCAAACCTCAAGAGGTCTTGGCCCAGGAGAAGAACGTCAAGGAAGTGGAGCCCGATTTCGTGGCCAACAAGCTTCTCAAAGCCCTGCCTCGAAACCCTTCCCTGGTCATTCCCACCCTAGACGGCTGGTTGGCCTATTACCTGAGCCGGTTCGCCCCCACCCTACTGGACAAGTTTCTGCGCCGCCCCGTGGCCCACTAGAGCGAGCGCTAGCGAAGGGTTTAGGCGCTTCAGCGAAACACCGATCGTGTTGACCTCCTAGTTCCGGGGACGAAGAGTTTGGCCACAACCGGTCAACTGGGGAGGACTTGGCCTGATCAACGGGAACCGCGCCCACTATGCTAAACGCCGGAATCGTAGGCCTACCCAATGTAGGGAAATCGACTCTTTTCAACGCCCTCACTTCTTCGTTCTCTGCCGAGAGCGCCAATTACCCTTTCTGCACCATCGAGCCCAATACGGGTATCGTCAAGGTGAACGACCCGCGAATGTATGTGCTGCAGGACATCGTCAAGACCCAAAAGGTCATCCCTGCCGTCTTCGAATTCGTGGATATCGCCGGTCTTGTCAAGGGTGCCTCCAAAGGGGAAGGGTTGGGAAACCAGTTCCTCGCCAATATCCGTGAGGTCGACGCCGTGGTTCACATGGTACGATGCTTTGAGGACGAGAATATTCAACACGTCGAGGGCTCTGTCGACCCTGTACGCGACGTTGAGACCATCATGATCGAGCTCTGCTTGTCTGATGCCGCCTCCATCGAAAGACGTCTTCCCCGCCTCAAGAAGGCCGTCATGGCAAAAGACGCCGAGGGCATCGCCGAAAAAGCGCTCTACGAGAAGATCCTCCCCATCGTTGAGGAGGGACAGACCCTCAAAATCTCTGACTTTGACGAAGCCGAACAGGTGATACTCCAGCGTTCAGGACTCCTCTGCGTGAAGCCGATCCTCTATGTGGGTAACGTCGCCGAGGATGACCTCGCCGACCCCATGTCCAACCCCCACTATAAGAAATTGAGCGAACTGGCTGAGTCCGAAGGACGACCTATCGTGCCCATCTCAGCCCAGATCGAAGCCGAACTCCAATCCTTGGACGATGAAGCCGAGCGAACCGACTACCTGGAAAGCCTGGGAGTCGAGAGTTCCGGCGTCGACCAACTCATCCGTGCCGCCTATGCCCTCTTGGGACTCAAAACCTACTTCACAGCCGGCGAGATCGAAGTCCGCGCCTGGCCCTTCGAAGACGGCTTCAAAGCCCCTCAATGCGCCGGTATCATCCACACGGATTTTGAAAAAGGATTCATCCGAGCCGAGGTCACCGCTTATGAGGACTTCGTTCGCTTGGGTGGTGAAAAGGGAGCCCGGGAAGAGGGCGTTCTGCGCTTGGAAGGCAAGGAATACGTGGTCCAAGACGGAGATGTTATGCATTTCCGCTTCAACGTCTAAGATCGTATGTGCGGAATAGCTGGGGCCTTCGATCTCTCCGGCGAACGCGAGTTTGCCATACAGCGGTTAGAGGCGATGGGTCGAGCGATTCAACATCGCGGTCCCGATGAGAGCGGCTCTTTTGTCGAAGCCAAGATCGCGCTCCACTCCCGCCGCCTTTCTATCGTCGATCTCGCCGGAGGACAGCAACCGCTCAGCAACGAGGACGACTCCGTGGTAGCCGTCTTCAACGGCGAGATTTTCAATCACCGGGAACTCCGAATTGACCTGGAGAACCGCGGGCATCGTTTCAAAACCAAGACCGACACGGAGGTCCTCGTTCATCTTTGGGAAGAGTATGGACGGGCTCTGGTAGACCACCTGGAAGGGCAGTTCGCCCTCGCCATCTACGACCGTCGCGCGAAGAGTCTCTTTCTGGCCCGAGACCCCTTTGGCATCTGCCCTCTCTTCCTCCATCGCACGAGTGATGGATGGCTGATCTTTGCCTCGGAGGTAAAGGGCCTCTTGGCCTCGGGGCTTCTTCGATCAGAGCTGGACAAACGGGGTGTGGACCACATTTTCACATTCTTTGCCATGGGCACGCGAAGAACAATGTTTCAGGGCGTGGAGTCGCTCCCTATGGGCCACGGTCTTGTGATCGACCGAGCCGGTGACAGCCAGGAGTTCTGCTTTTGGGATATGACCTTTCCCGACCGAGGCCATGAGAGGACCGGCGATCCCCGAGCGCTGGCCGAAGAACTGGGCGAACACCTAGAGCGCTCGGTCGAGCTACGACTCCGAGCCGACGTCCCCGTAGTCAGCTACCTGTCCGGCGGAGTCGATAGCAGCTTGATAGCTCGACTCGCCGGCCGGCAACTCGCCCAGAGAGGTCAACAACTCGAGACCTTCACCATCAAAATCCCTGATCCCAAACTCGACGAAACGGCCCGGGCACTCACCACCGCACAACTCATCGGGACTCACCCGATCAGTCTCACTTGCAGCCGAGAGGACATCGGCCGGACCTACCCAGCCCTCGTTATGAGTGCCGAGACCCCGGTCATCGACACCTCTTCAGCCGCTCTTCATCTGCTGGCAGGAAAGGTTCACGAATCGGGCTACAAGGTCACCCTGACCGGAGAGGGCGCCGACGAAGCCTTGGCCGGATATCCCTGGCACAAATACTCGAGGCTGTTTGCAATCCTGGACAGCCTGGGGCTTGCCCATCGTTGGCGAAAGCGATTTACCGCAAGAGCTGGTCGTCACCGCTTGCCTTGGAGCTTCTACCAGGAGCGTTATCGACGCCTGGGTGGCTACCACGCCATGGCGGATCTCTACACCATCTGCGGGCTCTCTGGAACCCGTTTGTTTCGAACGGACTTTCTAGAGCAAGTCCATAGGGCCGGTCTGGACGCCAGCGCAGACCTCGAACTCCCACTGCAAGACATGGCGCGCTGGCACCCCCTGAATAGGTCCCTCTA
>CAZVVF010000415.1:0-4783 GCA_964630575.1 uncultured Burkholderiales bacterium
TTTTTTTGGATATTGCCTCGAAGGCCGAGCTACACCCGTCGGCGAACGGGGCCCTTGTTACGGGATGAAGTCGAGCTATCTGAAACTATTGCGAACCGAATTACACCGCCTTGAGAAGCAAGGTGGCTTTCGTGCTGTGGAAGAGTATCTCGATTGGTGTGAAAAGAATTTTGAACGCCCTGAGTACCTCGTCGTGGTCACCTTGGAGAAGGCGCGCCTGGCTTTCTTCTACGGTCACTGGGAGGAGTGCCTCTCCCTGCTCGACCAGGCGGAGCTTCGCGATCACCTGTTGGAGCCCGATGACCGCGCGTTGTTCTTTCTGCTCAGTGCCCGGCTCCATCAGGGCTACGGAGACCTGAATCAGTCCTTGGCCTTTCTAGAGATCGCGCTGTCGGAATCCGAGGCGGGTTTCGGCTTGAGGACGATCGAGGCAACCTTGGAAATGGCTTCGCTCTTTCATCGGATCGGCGAGCAAGAGCGCGGTGCCGATTTCTTGAGCGAGGCGGAGAGACTTCTCCAAGACCGACCCGACCCGGGTCTGATGTCGCGTTTGGCTTTTGAGAGGGGTCTCGTCTCCGTTCGCAGCGAGCAACTCTGCGAAGCGGTCGAACAGTTTGAACTCTCGCTTTCGTGTCTGGGACCAGAACCGTCGGTGGGGCGCGGGGAAGGGCTCCGTTTTCTGGGAATTCTGGCCGCCTTGGACAGTCGACCGGTGGATGCGCTGGTTCACCAAAAGAAGGCGCTCGACTGCTTTTCCGCCCTACCTTATGGGCTGGGGTGTGCCAAGGCTTACAACTCGATAGGGCAGACCTGTATGCAATTGGCGAGATACGCTGAAGCTCAGTTCTTTCTGCAAGAGTCAGAGAGGATCTGCAGGGAGATAGGGGCCGAGGCTGAGCGGGCCATGATTCTCGGCAAGCTCGGTCTCGTGTTCGCCAAGACTGGGCGCTACGAGAAAGCCATCTCCTACCAAAAGCAAGATCTCGAGATCTCCTCGCGTTTCGGGAACTTTCGGGCTTTGGCGTTCTCGCTGCGAAATCTCGGATTGTCCTATAAGGCCAAAGGGGAGTTCGGTACGGCGGTGCGCTATCTGCGGGACAGTCGTGACAGGTTCGCCGAGCTCGAGGACTTTACGTTTCAGGTGAAGGCCGATCTCGATCTGGTGTCGGCGCTGGTGGAGCACGACTGCGTCACCGAGGCCTTCGGGTATCTGCAAGACGCCCAGGAATTGCTGGAGAAGCGTCTCGAGGTTACAGCCGACCACGTGAATGCCCGCTACTACGCTGGGGTTATCGCGCTCGATACGGGTGCCTATCATAAGGCGGAAGGTTTGCTCTGGCAGGCTCTGGAGATGTGTCGGGCCTTTTCTATGGAGGTCCGACAAGCCGACGTACACTTTCAGTTGGCGCGGCTCTATACCGCCAAGAATGACCGAACGGCTGCTCTAGAGGAACTCCGCTCCGTCTATCGCTTGGCTAGAGGGCATTCCTTGGGGCCGCTGTTGGAGAAAACAGTGGCCAAGCTTCACGAGATAGAGCCCAACTCTCTGTTCGAAGAACTGCTCCATCCTCAGTTCTGATCCGACAAGCCCCACCGAAGAGGGGCTGTATCGAGCTTCAGCTCGCGCCGGATCAGTAGGCGGTGTAGGCTAGGAAGTCGGGCTGCGTGACGTAGACGTTGCGGTCGGTGAAATAGGTTCCTATGGTCTTTTCGATGGTACGGTTGGAACCATCTTCCCAGATGACCCGTACCTTGTATTGGTCACCGGGTTTGAGATCGTTCATGGTCACTTGGTACTGGGTCCAGGCTCCTCGGTTTTCGAACGTTTCGCAACTGGAGAATCCGTCGCGAACGGTGGAGACTTCCAAGGCCCTCACCACTTTGTACTTCCCTGCGTAGACATCGTAAAACTGGGATGCGGCCAACTCGATGTTGTAGATAGGAACCTTCGCCTGTCGCACCTTGCCGGATGGGGCGGCTTGGTCTGCGCCTGGTGCCGGAGGGGCCACGTCCACGATGTGAGGCTGGGCGGCCACTGGTGCGTCGGGGGCGTATTCGATAGCTTGCGGCTCGGAGCGGTCAACCTGCAAGTCCACATCCTGCCAGCCAAGAGTGTAGGTCTTCGACGATTTTTGACTCGAGGTGTGAACCTCGTCCCAACCCAGCTGATAGTCTTGCGCACTGATGGGAGCGAGGACGCAGAGAGCGAGCATTAAGGCGAGGCGAAATCTCTTGGCTTTCATAGTGGTGTGGTCTCCTTATTGAGCACTATGTCAGGTCAACCTGAAAAAAAGCTTATGCAATGTTTAGGATTTTATAAAACAGGGGAGACACACCCTTCGGTGGGGAGATGTATGTATAAAAAACCACATTTATAGAATATTCGATGCATATATGAGGATGCTAAGGAAAAAGAAAGGGAGGGGTCGTCTCCTAGCGAACTCGGTTTTAGCTTTCACAGCTCGATCAACTGAGAGAGCAAATTTATAAAATGGCATGTGTATAGCTTTGGTAAAAGGACAGTAATCATGAATCTCGCAGCGGCCGCGCAGTCGTCAATAGGTCGAAAGCTGATTTCCGGACTTACAGGTTTACTCCTGATAGGGTTCGTGATAGGGCACTTGACTGGAAACTTTCTACTTCTCGTTGGACCAGAGGCGTTCAACAACTACGCTTACTTTTTGGAGCACCTCTTTCATGGGGCTGGCCTGTACGTAGCAGAAGTGGGACTCATCATACTCTTCGCCTCGCACGCTTGGAGTGGGTATCGAGTATGGGACCAGAAGTGGAAGGCTCGCCCAACGAAGTATGTAGAGCCCGGAGACGCCGGAGGAAAGAGCAAGAAGAGTATCTCCTCAACCTCAATGTTGTGGACGGGTTGTCTTCTTCTTCTCTTCGTGGTGTGGCACGTAGCCCAGTTTAAGTTCGGTATTGTCGACACAATGGACCGCACATTCACAGCAGCTGACGGTCGCCACATGAAAGACCTCTACGGATTGGTGATCGATACGTTCGCCAACCCTCTCTGGACGGGCTTGTATCTGGTGGTGATGGCCGGGCTCGGAGTTCACCTCTGGCACGGCGCTTGGAGCGCTTTTCAGAGCTTGGGACTCGCGAACGACTCTTACTTGCCTAGGATCACGCTGGTAGCGAATTTCCTGGCCGTCGTTTTGGCTATCGGGTTTCTGTTCTTGCCGGCATACATCATGATCGACAACGCCAACCTTAAGAAGAAGGACCAAGATTATATGAGACTCTATCAGGGTTACGAGAGCAACGGACACGTGGTTGCAATGAGACCGAGCGGAGCGATGATGCAATCCGCGGAAAAGGCAGCTTAATTCTATGGCTTATGAAGTAGAAATGGGCGACGCAGTTCTCGACTCCAAATGTCCGGATGGACCTCTCGAAGAGAAGTGGACCCGATACAAGCGGGATGCCAAGTTGGTCTTGCCGGCGAACAAGAGGAAGTACACCATCATCGTGGTGGGAACCGGACTCGCCGGTGCCTCGGCAGCGTCTACGCTGGGCGAACTCGGCTACAACGTCAAGTCGTTCTGTATCCAGGATTCGGCTCGTCGGGCCCACTCTGTGGCCGCCCAGGGCGGTATCAACGCCGGTAAGAACTATCAGAACGATGGTGACAGTGTCTGGAGGCTCTTCTATGACACTGTGAAGGGCGGCGACTTTCGTGCCCGAGAAGCCAACGTTCACAGGCTGGCTGAAGTCAGCTTGAACATCATCGACCAAGCCGCCGCACAAGGCGTGCCTTTCGCCCGTGAATACGGTGGAACGCTGGCCAATCGCTCCTTCGGTGGGGCTCAGGTTTCGCGAACCTTCTATGCTCGGGGGCAAACCGGGCAGCAGCTCTTGCTCGGGGCTTATGGCTCCTTTTCACGCCAAGTGAAAGCCAAGACGGTCACTGTCTTCAGTCATCGGGAGATGCTGGACCTGGTTGTTCAAGACGGCAAGGCCAGAGGTATCATCACTCGGAACCTCGTTACCGGTGAACTCGAACGTCACGCCGGGCACGCGGTGCTCCTGTGTACGGGCGGCTATGCCCCGGTCTTCTATCTCTCCACCAACGCCATCAACTGTAACGTCACGGCGGCGTGGAGATGTCACAAGAGGGGCGCTTTCTTCGCCAATCCGTGTTACACCCAGATCCACCCTACCTGTATTCCGCAGGCCGGAGACTATCAGTCCAAGCTTACCCTGATGAGCGAATCGTTGAGAAACGATGGCCGCGTTTGGGTCCCCAAGAAAAAGGGTGACGAGCGCAAGCCGAACGACATCCCAGCCGAGGAGCGTGACTACTATCTAGAGCGACGCTACCCCGCCTTCGGTAACCTCGTGCCGCGAGATATCGCTTCGCGGGCTGCCAAAAAAGCCTGTGACGAAGGTTTCGGCGTGGGACCCACCAAGCGTGCTGTCTATTTGGACTTTAAGTCGGCGATCGAGCGACTCGGTGAAGATATCGTAAGGGAGCGATACGGTAACCTCTTTGAAATGTACGAAGAGATCACTGGCGAGAATCCTTACAAAGTGCCGATGCGCATCTATCCTGCATCTCACTACACCATGGGAGGTTTGTGGGTCGATTATAACCTTCAGACCACCATCCCAGGACTCCACTGCTTAGGTGAGGCTAACTTCTCTGACCACGGTTCGAACCGCCTAGGCGCTAGCGCCCTGATGCAGGGTCTGTCCGACGGCTATTTCGTGATCCCTTACACCCTCGGGAACTATCTGGCCACCCACCAGCCAGCCGATGAGTTGAGCA
>CAZVVF010000416.1:0-4750 GCA_964630575.1 uncultured Burkholderiales bacterium
CTCGTGGTCATTCTCAACTCACCCTTCGAGGCTCCCAACCGAGAGACGCGCATGCCCACGGACTTCGTGGACCTGCAGGACTACCGCTGGGCTCTCTCAGCCAAGGGCCTCTCCTTCTATGTGCTGGGAGAAGAAACAGATCTTCTGGAGTTTCTCATACCCCAGCCCTCTGAGGCCTTGACCTATGACTCGATCACGGAGTATCTGAAGAAAGGCTGCTCCACCGTTGACCGGGCCAATCCCGAAGTGCCTGGGCAGATGAATCGCCATCTTCACAAAATTGGGGTCTCACGGTTTTTTATCAAGGGCCAGCCTCGACCGGAGTATCTCCAGAAGAAGGGGATGGAACTCCTACAGAAGCTGAAGAAGAAACGCCCTCAACAGAGGTTTTTGGTCACCACCATCTTTAAGCCCGATGAGAATGAAGGATGGCTCCGCAACCGCCGTTGTGGGGCTCTGGTGGTGCGGGAGATGCCCGACAAGGATGCTCGGGCGGTGGTCACTCGCCGAGTTTTTCGGGAGACTGCTCAGACCGAGCAGTTTCTCTTTTCGGGTGAGAATCTGCTCGGTCTCTTCTCGGCCCAAGATTTCGACGACAAGATGGAGTCTCTGCGAGGTGTCGGGTCGGGTCCTGATGAGCCGTTCGAAACGATCGCCTGCCAGGCTCTTGCCGATGCCATTCTGATGGATCTCTGCGAAGAGCAGATCGACTTGCGTCGCACCCGGGTGGGACTGAGCTCTCGCGCTATGAATCGAGCGCTCAATAGGACGGTGGAGTTCTGCAAGAGTGACTTTCGCGAGGGCGCGAAGACCCTCGACCCAGAATCGCGCTTGGGTTCCGTTCTGGTTCGGATTGTGGCGGGGCTGGGGTTTTTGTCCAGTCATCAGATGGCCTGGTGGGATCATCGGATTCGCTTCCTGGGGGGAGGCAACGATGTTGAGGTGACACTCTTTCTGCGCAAGATCGTGGATCGGTTCCTGGATAAGAACTTTGGACCCGACCGGCTTTGGGGGAGCAAGCCTCCGCGAAAACAGGTCGACGCCCTAGTCGAGGCCAGAGTTCGAGAGCTAGAGAAGGATCGTGAGCGGTTGGCGCGAGTGGCCGGTACTAGGTTGGAGAGGAAGGCGACAGCCGTAGAGGCTTTGGTCCGGTGGGAGTTGCGGGACTTTCTTGAGTCCGATGCCCAAGGGGAGTCCTCGTTGTGGAGTCAGACTCTCATGGAGCAACAGCAAGATCGAGAGAGGGAGCATCAGCAACGACTTTCGCGGATCCTCGTTGAGTTCAGTCGAGCCCTGGACCAGGCGCAGGCCACTCCATAATATCCAGCTGTTCAGGCGTGTGGAGGTGCTCATAGAGTACGCTCCTCGGGTCGGATTCTCGCTGAGCATCGCAGACCAACTCGGCTCCATAGCGGACCAGCATTTTGCGCAAACGAAGCAAACTGTTTTCGGGATTGTTCTTGTCTTCCATTCGATAGGTGGAGATCAATCCAGCCCATCCTTTGCGCGCACCCAGTGCAAAGGCGAGGTCTTTGCGCAAGGGCGAGTGAAGATCGTATTCCGTGAGCCCCAGGACAGCGCAGTCCTGGCTGACCAGAGTTTCCACGATCTCGACCATAGTCACGGCGTTGCCCTGACCTCGGGTGGGGTGAAAGGAGGATTTGGAAATGGTGAGAGGTGAGGTCCGAATATCCACCTCCAGATCGAGGTCTTCGATCAGACATCGCGCCGCCCAGTCTATCATGGCGGTGGGGGCTTCGCCGGGTAAGACCAAGGAGACGATGGTGAGGCGGCGCTTGGGTTGCAGCGTTGTGCCCTCGACCTGTTTCTTTCGAGTCCCCTGGTAGAGGCCGAGCGCGGCTACC
The DNA here is from genome assembly GCA_964630575.1 of uncultured Burkholderiales bacterium. Taxonomy (GTDB): domain Bacteria; phylum Vulcanimicrobiota; class Xenobia; order Xenobiales; family JADMJV01; genus JAEXNA01. The sequence goes on from CAZVVF010000416.1 coordinate 1,866, forward strand.
ACAACGAGAACCCACATCCAACTCATGCGGCTAGGGCTTCAGAAAGGGTTCGATAGCCCGGTAGGAGCCATCCAGGTCGTCTCGGTCCGGCAGGGACATCAGCTTCCCTATGACGGCGTTGATATCCACCAACCTGAGCCAGGCTCGTGAGGTGGCCCCTTCGCGAACCAGGTTCGGACTGATGACGATCATGGGGATTCTCTGAACCAACTCTTGAGCCCCGCCGTGAGCCCCGATCATGGAGTAGCCGTTGTTGTCGAAGAGGGTGACGATAAATTCCGGACCAGACTCCGAAGCCAGGCTGTTGGCCAAGTTTTGGTGGTGCTGGCGGGCCCAGGAGAGTTCTCGCTTTTTCAGCTTGGGACTACGGAAGAAGCGGGTGTAGGAGTAGGTGCCCTCGGAGAGTTCTTTGCGGTAGGCCTCGGACACGCCGTTCATGCCTTGAATGGCCTCTTCAAAGGTCCTGACCTCGGCGCTTTCGAGGGGGTCCGTCCAGAACAGCATGATGGTATCCATGGCGGCCGCCTTGAGCTTTTGGGTTTCAAGGAGCGGTGCGAGGACCGGTGGTGGGTTTTGGCTGTAGTCAAAATTGACAGCCTTGCCGTAGTAGGAGTCTTGTCGGTGCTTGCCCGCTCCGGGCCGTCCCCAAAAGATACTGCTGTTCTGCCCTCCGTGGTCGGCGGTGAGCACCAGGACGGTTTCGCTCAGCAGGTCCTGACTCTGCAGTCGGTCCAGAATCCGGCCCAGTTCGAGGTCCGCTTTGCGAAGCGAGTCCTCCAGTCCTATTCCGTGCTTTCGGGCCCACTCGGCGGTGCTGGGAGAGTCGTGCTCGGCTAACACGTGGGAGACTTTGTCGACAGCCCCAAAGCTGGCTAGGATCACCGACCAGTCTGGTTCCTCGGTCATGACCTTCTCGACCACGTCGCCGACCCAGGCGTCTCCGCCGGGTCGCATGGGATCGGTGCCGGTGACGTAGCCGGAGCCCTTCAGGCCGTAGCGCTCCACCTCCGAGCCCCACCTGTTGACGCCCTCCAAATAGAATCGGTTGCCCACTGGTTCGGAAATGTAGCGGGGGACGTTCTCTCCCCCTATGCTGTGGTGATCCTTGAAGGGGCCTTCCTTCAGAACGTCGCCGAGACAGATGATGGTGTCGCAGTAAGGTCCGCCGTAGGTGTAGGCCGCGTACTCCTTCTGGCTCACGGCGATGGCCGGTCCCGGGTTGGAGCGTTTGACCCGTGCGACGATGGAGCTTGGGCCGGCGGTCTCTTGCAGGAGGCTGAACCATTCGTCCTTACTCAGGTAGAAGGGAGTGTAGAACGCTCCAGCGGGTCCGAGTCTCGCCGCGTCATCCCTCATCACCTGTGAGCCCCAGGCCAAATGCTTGGGCAGCTTTCCAGTTGTGATCACCGGGTGAGAGATGATCGTGTTGGACTCCAAGTGCCCCACAATTCCGTTCTCAAAGTTGACCCCGAGCCTCTGCGCTCTCTTGAAGTTTGGCAGGTCGAAGCGCGAGATATACTCCGCTCTCATCTGGTCAAAAACGAGGATCATCGCGCGTCGTGGAGTTTGCGCGAAACAGGGCGAAAAGAGCGTTGCGATGAGGAGACAGACGAGCGGCAATGGGAAACGTGGCATAGCTTGGTTGTTTCCGACTCCCCTCAGCGCATCCTTCAGGCCTCTGGGAAGGGGTTTCGCAGGATCCTAACCCCAAATCACAAACCGTTGGGAATGGTTGATAAATGTGTCGGGACGTCTGTTCCGCGAAAAGAGGGCTGGGAAAAAGTAACAGGTGCGGCGCGTTATGTCGACGACCTTGTTTTCCCAGATATGATTCACGGTGCGACGATACGAAGCACCATTTCGCGTGGGAAAATCGAGAAGATTTCCTTCGAGGGAGACATTCCCTGGGACGAGTTCACCATCGTGACCGCCGATGATATTCCCGGCGAGAATTCGACCAAGCTGTTCGTCGGGGAGCAACCCGTTCTGGCCAAGGACAGAGTGAATCATCCCGAAGAACCGATCCTTTTGATCGCTCACCCGGACAAAAATCTCCTGCGAAAAGCCCGCAACCATATTAAGATCGAGTACACGGAAGAGACGCCGTGTCTGACCATCGAGGACTCCTTGGCTCAGACTCCCGTGGTCTGGGGTGAGGACAACATCTTCAAGACCCTTCGCATCAACAAGGGTGACGTGGACGCGGCCTCGGAGCAAGCGGACATCGTTGTTGAGGGTACTTACTATACGGGAGCTTCCGAGCAACTCTATATCGAGAACAACGGCATGATCGGTGAGTTTGACCCCGAAGAAGGCGTGACCGTGACGGGATCGATGCAGTGCCCCTACTATGTACACCCCACTCTTTGTGCCGTTTTCGATCTCCCCAAGACTAAGGTTCGGGTGGTCCAAGCTGATACTGGCGGTGGGTTCGGTGGCAAGGAAGACTATCCCAGCATTATCGCGGCCCACGCTTGTCTCCTCGCCAAGAAGGCCGGCCGACCGGTCAAGGTTGTGTACGACCGCGAGGAAGACATGGTCGCGACCACCAAGCGTCATCCCTCGCGAACCATCATTCGGTCGGGGCATCGCAAAGATGGCACTCTCGTGTTCATGGACGTCGACTTCGCACTCGACGGCGGGGCCTATATGACTCTGAGTACCGTGGTCCTTTCCCGTGGCTCGATTCACGCTGCAGGTCCCTACAAGTGCGAGAACGTCCGCATCTTGGGTCGGGCCGTTGCCACCAACTATCCGCCCCACGGGGCCTATCGGGGCTTTGGCAATCCTCAGTCGTTCTTCGCGGTGGAGCGCCACATGGAGAGGGCCGCCAAGGCCTGTGGACTGGACTCAGAAGAGTTTCGTCGCCGCAATTTCTTTCGCGA
>CAZVVF010000417.1:0-4743 GCA_964630575.1 uncultured Burkholderiales bacterium
CCCCGGCTGCATCTCCTCGGCGCACCACGGTGTCGACTTCGAGCCCTTGATTGCGCAGCCACTCGGCCTGCGAGTCGAGGTAGGCTTCCACTCGCTCAAGGTCCGGGCGCACAACGGCCTTCATATCCCCTTCGAAGGCGTGTCCTTGAAAGACGACCGAAACTCCAACCAAGATGATACGGGCCTGCCCGTTTGGCGAGATGTCCAGAGCTTGTGGGATAGCTTGCTCGGCTCGTTTCGACCCGTCGAGGGGGATCAGGATTTTCTTGATCGGAGTGGGTTGAGAGTCCTCGGTGGGCGGTTTTACGACGAAGAGAAGGGCCGGGCACAGGCGCATGATCGTTTCCGTGTTGCTGCCCAGGAAGAACTCCATCCAGCCCGATTCCCCGTGGCTTGACATCACGACGAGCCTGGCTCGTCCGTGAGAGCATTCTGCAACGGCCGCGTCGACCGGGCCAGGGCCGGGCCCGATGACGGTGCGGACATCGTACCCGCGACCGGACCAGGCTTGCTTTTTCTCTTCCAAAAACTCACTGACGATCTCTTTTTCTCTCTGGTAGAGAGAGAGCATTTCCGCGGGTAGCCAGGCTGAAATTCTTGGCGTTTCCAGGGCTCTTAGTATGGTGAGACAACCCTCGCTTTTGCTTTGCAGTATGGCGTCTGCCACTTCCAGGCTAACGTCGGCAGCGGCAGAGCCGTCGAGTGGTACCAGGACAGAATTGTTGGTCATGATCGAGCCCCTACTCTTTACCGAAGCAGACGAGCATCGGTGTTTTGGTTCGGTGGAGTACTTTCTCGGCAACGCTGCCCAGGAGCCACCTCTCGAATCCGCCCAGACCGTGGCTCGTCAACACGACTAAGTCGCAGTCCTGAGCTGCCGAGAGGATTCCGTCTACGACTTGCGCGACTTCGACCTTGGGGGTGATCTTGAGATCGGGATTCTTCTCGACGATGGCGTCTAGGTAGCTCTTGCTCTCATCGATCTCTTGCTGCAGGGCGCTCTGAATGTTGGCGACCGGATAGGGGGTGAACTCGACGCCCCTGAAGAGGACGACTTCAGAGGAGAACTGTCTGGCCAATTGCAGAGCTGGTGCGAGGGAATGTTCGGCTAGTTTCGAGCCATCGAGGCAAACCAAAATCTTCTTTAGGCTGGGTTGTTGCTCGCCGTCTTCGGTGGGGCGTACGATAAAGACAGGTTTCTCGCTGGCTCGCACGACTTTGGTGGCCACTGAGCCCAGCAGCCATCGGCCTAGACCTCCCCGTCCGTGGCTCGACATGAGGATCGCGTCGACGTCGTCGGATTTGCATTGTTCCAGAATGATCTCGGCGGCATCGCCCTCTCGTACCGTCGTTTTGACTCGGCTCAACTCGTGCTCCTTGGCGACGAGGTTGAGGTACTTCTCGGAATGCCTCACGAACCCTGAAAGGTCGTAGGGCACCGGTGGCGGGGTGGCAAAGTCTGGATAGGTATAAACGGACGACAGTGGGTGGTAGCAGCGCAAGAGTTCGAACTCAACGTCTTCCTTGGCTTCCAAGTATTTGGCCCAGGGTAGGGCGGCTTCGCCCGTTTGTGATCCGTCGAGTGGAACAAGGTATTTGGTCATCGGAAAGTAGCCTCCAGGTTTTGTCTCTATGTCGACAATTGAATCTCATTGGTGCTCTTTGTCATATGAGCCAGATCACCCTTGGCGTACTGATATAGATCATTTTGTCTGGCCGAGACTCGTTGTAGGTTTACCTCACGGCAAGCCCTTTGGGGATGGCCCTTGTGCGGCACCGTTCGATGCGAGCGATTTAGATTCATGGAGGTAAGGTATGAAGGTTAGAGATGTGATGACAGACAAGGTGAAGGTCGTTCGGTACTCGGACTCGGTGCAGTTGTTTTTGGGCATGCTCGAAGAACACAACATTTCTGGAATGCCCGTACTCGATGCAGACGCACGAATTCTAGGTGTGGCGACCATGACCGACGTGGGCAAGTGTGTGCAAGACCCGCCGCTTGCCACCGAACAGGACCGCGACTTTTACGACGAGGACAAAGGACAGGTGTCCGGCCTAGAATCTGCCAAAGTGGCCGACATTATGACCGAGCACGTTGTCACGGTAGCTCCCGAGACGGAGCTTTCCGATCTCGCGGCCCTGATGTCTGAGTCTGGGATTCACCGCGTCTTTGTGGTCAGTGGCGAGGAGATCGTCGGTGTTGTGACCAGCCTCGATATGGTCAGAACCTTCGGAGCGATGTTAGTCAAGCAGGCGGCGCTTCGTTAGAGCTTTTTCTTTCGCGAATTCAGGTCTTGCTTGAAAGTGCGTCTCAGACTTTAGTCTGAGATGGGTTTCAATCGCCCGCCTGATTTCCTAGCAACCTCCCTGAAGTATAGTAGTGGTGTACTAGGAGGTAGAGATGCTAGGGTTCAATCGTATACTAAAGGCAAGGCCGGAGCTTGTTTCTCGGACAAAGGTTCTCAAAAAAGGTCAGGCTCTTTTTCAGTTGGACGCTCCCGCTGAGACGGCCTATCTCGTGCGCGAAGGCGTGCTCATCGTGGGGTGTTCCTCGCCGAATGGGCGCGAGGTTATCACTTCGGTCTATTTCCCCGGTGAGATTTGCGCTGGTTACTCGGTGCTGATGGGGTCGGACTATATGGGGACTGCCCGCTCTCCCAAGAAGAGTGAGACGGTGGTCACGCCCATCTGTCGGGCCGAACTTATGGAGCTTCTTGGCGCAGACGCTGAGCTGAATAGGCAGTTGATTCTGACCAATCGAGAAAAGCAACGATTCAAGGATCGCATGCTGCTCGGTATGGTGGCGGAGAGTTGCGAGCAGCGCGCGGCAGCGGCCCTTCTTTGGCTCCATCAAAAGGGAGCCTCGGAGTCGGGCTCTTCCGCCCGAAGCTACCTATGTCGTCAGGAATTGGCCGACCTAATCGGCAGTACCGTTGAGACTGTGATCAGGGTTCTCAGTCGATTCCGCAAGATGGGTTTTGTCCAGGAGAGCAAGGGTCTTATGAGACTTGATGTTCAGGGTCTTAGAACCCTCGCAGTGGCGGCCTGACGCGGTGGCCGAACATATTCAGGTCAACTGCCCGGATGACGGTCGTCAACGGATCGTCGAGCTGGGACCTCGGGACCAGGAGGGTCCTACCGTGGCCTGGTGCTCTCGCGATCTCGACCGCCCCGACTGCGACCAGGAGTGCCTGCGCAGCTTGGGGCAGGTCTCTTATATCATGGTTTCAGATGTACCCCGTTTTCAGTTGGCGGAGCTGCCCTTGCTCTCCGTCGACGATGTCGTGGAACAGTTTCAAGATATCACCGCCGAGCGGTTGCCGGTTTTAGACGGCGACCGCTTCGTTGGTTCACTGTCACTTCGAAAACTCGCGCTGTGGAGCGACAGCCGGGAGGCCATGAAGTCTCTCTCCATGGGCGAGGATCAAGAGGGCCCTACAGGGGTCCAGAGCTGCTATGAGGAGGGAGGGGCCGTGGTCGGTTCCTCGGAGACTTGGCAGGTTGCGGTCGCGCGCCTGCTCGAGCAGCACTCGAACGAGATTTTTGTTCTCGACGATGAGGGGCGCTTTGTGGGGATGCTCTATGCGCGGCAGCTGCTCAGGATTGCAGCCAGCTAGCGCTGGTAGACGATCATCAGCGGCTTGTGAACGGATTGAAGTACGTTTTCTGCGATACTTCCGAGAAGCCACCTTCGCACTCCGCTTCTGCCGTGGCTACTCATGACAACGAGGTCGCACTTCTCAGCCTCTTCCACGATGCCCAAAGTAGGGCCACCGACCCTAGCGCTCGTTGAGATTCTCGCCTCGGGGAAACGAGCCTTGACGGTCTCGAGATATTCCTTGGCATTCTCGACTTCGAGGGCGACGGCTGTGTCGAGTTGGGGGTGACCGATTGGGGTGTGTGAAATCCCTTGAAAAAGCAGGACATCGGCGTCGAAAACCTCTGCGATCTTGAGGGCCTGCGGAACAGCGGCCTCGGCGAGGTCGGAGCCATCTAGGGGCACTAAGATTCGATTGACTTGAGGTCGTGAGGGCACCTCCGTTGTCGCGTTGACCACGAGAACTGGGATTTTGCTTCCTCGAACCACCTTTGTCGCTATGGACCCCAAGAGCCAGCGGCCCAATCCGCCTCGGCCATGGCTTGCCATAATAATGGCTTCAATCTCACCGGAGTCCGCTCTGTCGAGAATCGCCATTCCGGGGTCGCCCTCGCAGCGCGTCTTCGTGGCCAACCCGCTCGGGAGGTCGCTCATGACCTTGTTGAGGTATTCATCGATATTCTTATGGAAGGCTGATTGGTCGTAATAGACCGGCGCTGGGGCTGCGAATTCTGGGAGCATGTAGACCGAGGCCAACGGCTCGTAGCAGCGCAGAAGCTCTATCTGAGTTTGCCTCTTTGTAGCCAGGAGTTCGGCCCAGGGCAGCGCGTGTTCGGCCAATTCTGATCCGTCGAGTGGGACAAGATATTTTTTGCTCATTGTAGGGTGCCTTTCATGGTCGCAGGGGTCTCTATGACATTGGACCCGACTGGCGCCTTCTACGGTATGCTTTGGATCATATCGAACACATCCTGCCATGATTCGGTAAGGAGAAGGGGTCGAGTCAGTGTGGGAACAACATCCCCCCCATGTCCAATAAAATCCTGGTACCCTTAGATGGCTCACCTCTATCGGAGAGCGTGTTTCCCTGGCTGAAATTCTTGGCCCAAAAGTTAGAGCCCGAAGCGCAGATTCGACTCTTTCGA
>CAZVVF010000418.1:0-4737 GCA_964630575.1 uncultured Burkholderiales bacterium
CGGGAAGGGCATTGGTCAACACCGGGCTGACCAATAAGTCAACGCCGCGCCGACCGGAGCGCGCGGGCACTGCGCGAGGATGTCAGCCGCTTGTCACTATGCCTCAGATTCGCGAAATCTGGGTTTGGTCAAACAGGGAGAGCCTTGCCTTGCCTTGGCTGCCTCTTGCCTCTGGTCGCTCTTCTCTCTACCGCATACTGGTATCGGGAGAGACTTTATATCTTGTGTTCTTAGTGACGGCCGGATTGGCGCAGGGCACGACTTAGTGCGCCAGGGAGCACTTAGGGTTCACGCTACACGACTTGTCGAACGAAATACCAGCACACGTAGGCTAGTGCAATCACTAAGCACCATCGCAGGGGTGATCGAGTGCCCAAGAGATGCGTCGAGGCCAACTGATTGTAGTGCTCGTCGCACCAACTCCCAGTATAAGGAACGGCGCCTGGGAAATGGCGCGTGTGTCCTGGCTTACCGCAGGTCTCACATGTTCCGCAGTGGCCTGGCTTATAGCCTTGTTCAATGCAAAAATCTGGATTGGAATCCCACAGTGAGCAGTAGCAGTCCTTGGGTTCTACTGGTGCTTTCTTCTTGGGGTCCATAGGGAAATGGCTTCGCGAGAGGCCTGACGAGCTCCTCGAGTCTCTGAGTATTTTGAGCACAGTCATGCTAGGGGCCTAACGCTGTGCTTGCAGCAATTCGGGGATAACGCGGTGCAGCTCTTCCCCGCAAGGTCTCTCGTTAGCGCCCCGGTATGACAACCTCATGGCTCTTCGGAAACACTGTGCTTGCAGCCGGCCCCCTCGACTAAGAATCGGGCATACGAGGCTGCAGACGACCCGCCAAAAAGCCCTTTGTCCCAACGAGTCAATCTGGTTCTACAAAGACCCCTTTGTCGCAAGTCAAACGTTACCGAAGGTATCGACTCCCTACATGCCCTATAGGTTGCATGCCTTCGACAGGTAAGGCCGTCCGCCCGGAGCCCACGGATTTGCGCTCCCAAAGGTGTGTCTACTCCGCCTAAAGGCACGACAAAAGACAACACTGAGCAACAACATCTTCGCCGACTGGAGCTTGCCGTCGGTCATTTCCCGACGTCCCCCCACCTTTTCGAGCCAGCTTCAGGGCGGTCTCAAGTCCAGCTCGACAGTAAGCTCGCGTTCTATCTTAGCCAGACTGGCCATGACCTGAAAGAAGAAGCGACCCGATGGTGTTTCAGGCTAGCCACTCGGGCGACCTCGCAACGACAGGCTGGCCTCCGGGCGACCTCGCAACGACAGGCTAGCCACTCGGGCGACCTCGCAACGACAGGGTCGCCACTCGGGCGACCTCGCAACGGCAGGCTGGCCACTCGGGCGACCTCGCAACGGCAGGGTCGCCTCGCGGGCGACCTCGCAACGACAGGGTGGCCTCCGGGCGACCTCGCAACGGCAGGCTGGCCACTCGGGCGACCTCGCTACGGCAGGCTGGCCTCTCGGGCGACCTCGCAACGGCAGCGTCGCCACTCGGGCGTCTCTCATTCTTGGACCCGACTCATTATGGCAAATGCGCGGGTCATGGGAGCGGAAGGACTGTTGTTGATGAGTTTGTGCAATTTTCTCTGGCGAAACGTATGCCGAGCGACAGTCTGAACAGGAGGCTTTCCTGTGGCAAGCAATGGCCTTGTATGAAAGTCCCCTCCCAAGAGCGTCTCGTTTGGGCTCTCAATCCCAAGACTCTGAAGGTGAAAGCCAAGATTCAAAAGGTGGGAAAGAAGGGGGGATGGACCAAAGGACGGTCCGTCAAACTCCAGGATGTGGAGTTTCAAGCGAGCGCCTTCCTCACCGAGACGGACCGCAAAATTCTCCTGAAACTCCGAGCGGGCAAGCTTAAATCCGGTCATCGGGGTTGGCTCAAAATTACCCATTCCTCCGTCTTAGAAGCCCTCAAGGAACACCCTCACTTGTATCTACAGAGCGGGCGGCAACTCCGTTTGTCCAGCGACCAGCCCTGCTTGCAAGTCACTGAGCAAAACGATGTCGTGCATCTCAAGCTAGAACCGGCAGGTCTTCCAGGTACAAACTTTGCCCTCAAACAAACCGTCCCATACCACCACGCCATTGTCATCTATGACCAGGACCACATGGCGTTTCAAAAGACTCTCGGAACCGGCGGCCTAAAAATTGCCAGCAACGAGGTTGGGCGAATCCAGAGCATTCTAGCTCGCGCTAGCCAGTTGGGACTGAAGATCGAAAGCTCTTGTCCCGCCACAGGAGAGCTTGAGGAACGCACCTTGGCAAGCCTGATCGCCATTCGACTCTATCCCCAGGGAGGCGGATTGAAATTGGAGGTTTGGAGTCAGATCGAGGGTCTCACATCTCACCACCCACCTGGCAAGGGACCTCGTTATCTCATCACGACGACGGACGGAAAGACCGTTCAACTCGAGAGGCTTCTGAATAGAGAGAAGGCGCTCTACAAAGAGTTGCAGGACCTTGTTCCTGAGATCAAGCGTTACAAGGCTCTTCTTCGTCATCCCAGCACCTGCCTGAGAGTTCTTGAAAGGCTCAGGAGCCTGCCCGAAGAGAACTTTGTCTTGGAGTGGCCCCAGGGCCAGAGGTTTCAAAACAATACCGAGATTCGCTGGTCCGACTTACGTACCTCGGTGACCGGTACGAACGACTGGTTCACCGTTCAGACCGAGCTTCACTTGGAAGGGGCCGAGCCTTTGCAGTTGGCTCAGCTACTCGAGATGCAGCGACAGCAAGGGAGTCGTTTTATCAGGCTCGACGATGACCGCTATCTCACCCTCAGCCAAGACCTGTCCAACCGCCTACGCGCTTTGGCCTTGGCCTCTGCCCAAAAGGAAGATGGTCGATACGAGATACCCGCTCTCGCCGCCTCGGTTCTGGCCGAAACCCTGGAACTAGACAGTGGCGACGAAACCTGGTCTTTGCACAAAGAGCGTGTCGAGCGGGCTCAGAATCTCAAGCCGGAATTGCCCGCAGGACTCCAGGCGACACTCCGTCCCTATCAGAGACAAGGCTTTGACTGGTTAGCTCGATCTGCGGCCTGGGGTGTGGGAGTGTGCCTTGCCGATGACATGGGTCTGGGCAAGACGGTTCAAGTTCTGAGCCTGCTGCTCTCTCGCAAAGACCTCGGTCCAACGTTGGTGGTCTCCCCTACCTCAGTCTGCTCCAACTGGCGCGATGAAGCGAACAAGTTTGGGCCGAGTCTCAAGGTGAAGCTCTTGCACGAGGTCGACCGAGATAGCACTATAAGATCGATGCAAGCCGGAGAGGTCCTAGTCACGAGCTACGGGCTCTTGTGCACCAATCTGGACGCTCTCAAAGAGATCTCCTGGAACACCTTGGTGTTGGATGAGTCGCAGGCCATCAAAAACAGTCAAACACAAAGATTCAAGGCAGCCATCGCGCTCAAGGCCGACTTTCGCATCGCCGCTACCGGCACTCCGGTGGAGAACCATTTGGGGGAATTGTGGTCTCTGTTTCGCTTTCTCAATCCCGGTCTCTTGGGGCCCGAAACAAGCTTTGCGTCTCGTTACGGGAGCAGTCCAGAGGCTCTAGCGAATCTCAAAGATCTCATCGCCCCGTTCTTGCTGCGGCGTCTCAAAAAGAACGTGCTCAAAGACCTGCCGCCGAAAACAGACATCACGATCAAAGTGCAGCCTTCCAGGCGAGAGAGACTCTTCTATGAGAGCGTCCGTCTGCACGCCGTGGAGCGTCTCGAAAACTCGAAGACTTCTGGACTCATTGGAATTTTCGCGGAACTCATGAAGCTTCGTCGTGCCTGTTGCCACCCCCAATTGGTGGACCCGACTAGCGAGATTCCATCCAGCAAACTGGTGCGTTTCAGCGAACTCGTCAGCGACCTCCACCAAGCCGGACACAAGGTTCTCGTGTTTAGCCAGTTCGTGGACCATCTCAAGATTCTTAAAGCAGAAATTGAAAAGCTCGAACTCAGCTACCAATACCTAGATGGGTCCACCCCAAGCAAGAAGCGAGCTCAGGCGGTGAAGACATTCCAGAACGGTGTCAGCGACATTTTTCTCATCAGTCTCAAGGCAGGCGGTACCGGACTCAATCTCACGAAGGCCAACTATGTGATCCACGTGGACCCTTGGTGGAACCCCGCCACCGAAGACCAGGCCTCTGACCGGGCCCATCGCCTAGGTCAGCAAAAGCCCGTGACCGTGTATCGTCTGATCTTAGCCGACACCATCGAAGAGAAGATCTTAAACTTGCACGATCAGAAACGGGAGCTTGTGGAGAGTCTGCTGACGGGGTCTGATCGGGCTGGAACGTTGTCCACCAAGGAGCTTTTGGGCTTGCTGAGAGAAACGGCTCTGGCCTAGACAGGACAGCTTCGAGACAAAATTGGGGGCAGCGAGGCCAAAGCCCTGATCAAGCGTTTCAAAATCATGGCTCGTATCGATGTCACCCAAGACAGGATCAATCAGGGCGGTCGGATCAGTGTGCAAGTCGGCGGCAAGAGCTATGGGGAGAATTCACGACCAGCCTCACGGACCTGGGATTCAGCCCCAAGCATTTTAGGCTTTATCAACAGCTCATCCAGCGGCCTCACGGAATGATCCCGACCTGTGGACCGACGGGATCAGGGAAATCCACCACACTGTCGGCCTCTCTCAAAGAGATCACGCGTCCTGACAAGAAAGTTGTTACGGTGGAAGATCCCATTGAGTTTCGGCTACCGGGAGTGGTGCAAGTGCAAGTGAACAGC
>CAZVVF010000419.1:0-4730 GCA_964630575.1 uncultured Burkholderiales bacterium
AGAACGGAGAGCTTAAAAGGGCCTGAAAGGAGGTCTCTCTGGTGAGCTACTGGGCTCCTCGGCGTTTTTCGCCGAGTCTCTCAAGGAGCGCGAAATACCGTTCTAGATGGCTTTGCGGAGTGTAGTGGCTTCGGGCAAACCGGCGCCCCCTATCGCCGAGCTCTTTGACCAGTAGAGGAGAGTCGCTGAGAGTGAGAACGATCTTTCTGAGCTCTTCTTCTGAAGAGAAGACAAGTCCAGCCTGGGAGCGCCTGGCCAAGCGAGGGGCTTCACCGAGATCGTTGACCACGATCGGCGTCCCCGAAGCCAGGGCTTCCAAGAGAACCAGGGGAAACACCTCGAACCAACGGGAGGGGAACAAGAGGGCTTTCGCTTGGCTGTAGATTCGAGGGAGCTTTTCCGGAGACAGGTTTCCTAGGAAGGTGACGTTGCTCAGACCTGCAGCCTGTTGACGGAGTTCGGATTCTTGCGACCCGCTGCCCACAATGACGAGCTCCTCTTGAGCGAGGGTGCGGAAGACCTCAATGAGGGTCCGTATTCCCTTGAGGGGCTCCAATCTTCCCACGGCGAGAAAGTAGCCCTTTTTCGGAGACTCTCGACTCTCGAAAAAACGTGACTCCGCGAAATTGGGAAGAACCTCTACCGCGCAAGGTGGCTGGAGCTTGCGATGACGCTCGGCTAAGAATTCGCTCGGGCAAAGGAGCGCGTCGAGCGCGCTCAAGCTTCGCTGAAGCTGGTCGGTGTATCGCCAGAGTTGGGGAGGCCGCCTCTGCCTCAAACAGCAAGAGAAACAGCTCTTGTCTTCACAGATCTCTTCGCCGTTTTTCAGGAGGTGATGGGTGGGGCATTCCAGCCAAAATTCGTGAGCGGTGTAAAGTCTGAGTCCTTGAGCCATTCGGATGGATGCTGGACCGATCAGAGAAGTGTTGTGAAAGTGGACGACATCAAAGCCCTGATCCAGGATCGCCTGCAAGGCCTTTTTCTTAAAGCCGGGTAGCCCTGTTAGGTGGGTGATAAGCGGGGAGAGGGGACCGACGCGCGTCTTTAAAGGATGCACTTTCACGCCGAGGGGTACAGGCCAAGCGGAGAAGTCCGGTGGGTGGGCCGAGAGCAACTGAAAAGAGTCGACACAATGCACGACCTCAACCCGGTGACCTCGCAGGGCGAGTTCCTGAGCTAGGTTGTAGACCAGCACGCCGTCACCGCCAAAATGGTAAGGCGGAAAAAACGTGGTCAAGAAGCAGAAACGAAGGCTCATCCCTCAGCAGCCTTGATGATGGCTGCCGTGATCGTGATCTCTCATGGCTTGGTGCTCCCTAGTGCTCGTGCAGGCAAGTGGGATGAAACTCCCCATCGCGCGCTGTCATCTCATCGCGATAGTGAATTTCGATGCGATACAGGCCGTGGCTGACCTCTCCCTGGGAGTCTATGATGGGCAGCTCTTGTGAACTCGTCACCAGATCGCAGGTCACCGAGTCGCCGGGTCTTATTCCAGGCATAGGACGCTGGCCGATAAAAGTCCACTCCTGGGAGCTATCGAGGCGACAAAAGAAGTGGACTGTGATCCCCCGGTAGCCTCGCGTTCCGATATTTTTGACCCGAGCCCTAGCGTTGAGCACGTAGAGCGGAGCCCCGTTGGCTTCGAAGATCGCCTCCTCCAACTGCAGATCCTGATCGAGCAGAGAGGTCTCTTGAGATTCCTGGGAGGGGACCGCCTGGTGCTCTTGTGCTGCGGCCATACTGGGAAGAAAGAAGGCCAGGCAAAGGAGCCAGATAAGGACAGTGGGGGTTGAATGTGTCACAGAGGGTGCCCTTCGTTCGAATTGGAGCCTACCTATGGCTTTCGGAGACGAGAGTCTCAGAGCCACCGAGGACATCACGAACCGTTCTCTCTGGCGTAGCCGAGCGACTGAAGGTCTGCTTTCACCTCAGACAGGATATCTGGGTCATCGATGGTCGAAGGCATCTGAAAGTCGACTCCATCGGCGAGCTTTCGCAACACGGAACGGAGTATTTTGCCCGATCGTGTTTTGGGCAGACGCTTGACCACGGCTACCCGCTTGAAGTTCGAGACCGGGCCAACTTGTTCGCGCACGGCCGTAACGACTTCGCTGCAGATGACCGAGTGTTCGGTCTCCACGCCAGATTTCAAGACGATCAAGCCGATCGGAACTTGGGTGCGAAGGGCGTCTTGAACGCCAAAGACGGCACACTCGGCAACCGCCGGATGGGAAGCGACAACCTCCTCAATGCTGCCGGTGGAAAGGTTGTGACCCGATACGATGATGACGTCGTCGATGCGACCCATGATCGAGAGGTATCCGTCTTGGTCAATGTTGCCGCCATCGCCTGTAAAGTAATAGCCTGGATAGGGATCAAAGTAGATCTCGCGATACCGTTCTTCATCCTGCCAAAGAGTCGGAAAGCACCCCGGTGGCAAGGGACACTTGAGGACGACTGACCCTTCCCGTCCGGGGGGCAGAGGATGTCCCTCTTCGTCCAGAATCTCTATTTGGAACCCCGGTACGGCTTTGGTGGAAGAACCGGGCTTGACTGGTAGCATCTCGATACCCACAGGATTGGCTGCCACCGGCCATCCCGTTTCGGTTTGCCACCAGTGGTCGAGGACCGGGCATTTCAAGAGATCGCGCGCCCAGTGATAAGTATCCGGGTCGAGGCGTTCCCCTGCCAAGAAGAGTGTCCGCATACAGGACAGGTCGTAGGGCTGCAAGAGTTCGCCGTTGGGATCGGCTTGCTTGATGGCCCGAATGGCTGTTGGGGCGGTAAACAGGGCCGCCACCGAGTGCTCCGAGATGACCCGCCAAAAGTTTCCAGCGTCGGGTGTCTTCACGGGCTTGCCTTCGTGTATGACCGAGGTGCAGCCATGGAGGAGCGGACCATAGGCGATGTAGGAGTGACCAACCGCCCAGCCGATGTCTGATGCCGCCCAAAATACCTCGCCAGGCTCCATTCCGTAGACGTATTTCATGCTCCACTTCAGAGCGACGGCGTGGCCCCCGTTGTCTCTCACCACCCCCTTGGGCTTGCCCGTTGTCCCGGAGGTATAAAGAATATACAGAGGATCGGTGGCAAGGACGGGTACGCACTCGGTGGGTTCGGCCTGGGCGAGGCTGTCCTGCCAGGTCAGGTCGCGCCCTGCTACGAGTTCACAGGTCTGTTGGGGTCTTTGCAGCACCACGCAGTGAGCCGGTTTATGGCGACAGATCTCAATGGCCTTATCCAGCAGCGGTTTGTACTCGACAACTCTTGTGATCTCGATACCGCAGGACGCCGTGACCACAACTTTTGGCCTAGCGTCGTCGATCCTGACCGCGAGTTCGTGAAAGGCGAATCCCCCAAAGACGACGGAGTGGATAGCCCCCAGGCGAGCACAGGCGTACATCGCGATCAGAGCCTCAGGAACCATCGGCATGTAGATGAGGACTCGGTCGCCTTTGGTCACGCCCAGAGCGCGCAAGGCACCGGCAAAGAGAGAGACTCTCTCTTGCAGATCCCGATAGCTTATGCTCTGTTTCTGTCCTGTGACGGGGCTATCGTAGATCAGGGCGTTCTGATCGCCGCGCCCGCTTTCAACATGGCGGTCGATACAGTTGTAGCACGTGTTGAGGACACCATCGCTGAACCAAGTGCCGTTGCGGAAGGCCTGAGTGAAAGGCTTCTCCCAGGATATTTCAGCGGCCGCTTCTCGCCAAAAACTCTCGGGGTCTCGCAGTGACGCTTGGTAGATTTCTGAATAAGTCATAAGAAGAGGTTTCTAACTGTTGGTGTGGGTGCCTTCAGGTGAGGTGAGTGTTTCTTCGCACTCTGTAGGTTGTGAACATTGGGTCGAGTGGGCAACTTCGTGGGATCTCGGCAGAGGAATAGGGCCTGGGGTCTCAAAAGTTTTCTATCAACTATGTCGACTCCCATCTCCAAGACCCGGATTGCCCCAGCGAACTCGTTCGTTCGGCCAGCCCTGGGGAAAAAGACGGAGAGCTCTGCTCCCGAGGGGACGCCGCGACCGACCGAGTCGGTGGACCTAGGACAGTCCACCTCTCCGGTAACAGAGCTTCCCAAGGAGTTTCGCGAGATCGGGATCTCGCCCAAGCTCTTGGACCGCTTCACCCAAGCCAAGCGGGCTTTTGTGCCTTCGGCAGGGCAGGGTCCGTTGAGCGTTGCCCTCTATTTTTCTTTGGATAATCTTGACCAGAAGACGCAAGCGTCGGATATGCAGGGGCGAGAGATCGACTACGTGTCGGCGCTGAGCAAGAAGCAGAGGTTTGCCACCCTGGCCGACGGGCTCAAGGAGCACGACGTTTCCATCGCCAGCCACTTTACGGATCCAAGGTCTGGCCTCAAGCACTTTCATGCCCAGCTTGAGGGACACCTCGAAGACAAGGGCATCGTGCCGGGGCAGCTCCCACTGTTGCTTCAGCCGCGCGTGAAGGAACCTCTCAATGAGGACAATCGCAAGCTCCTGGATGACTCCATCGAGCGTCTTTCCCAGAAGTTCTTTGGCGACGTCCCAGAGGACAAGAGCGCCATGAAGTATTTTTTGAGTAGCTGTACCCGGGATCTGGTGAAGAATTCCAAGGACAATCCGAGCGAGACCCTCAACCTGAAAGAGACCCACCAACTCCTCTCTCACATGAGTTCTGCGGTCTATCACCAAGAGCGCACGGCCAACGAAACGCCGATCGGCGACCACGGCATCGACCACCTGATCAAGC
>CAZVVF010000420.1:0-4719 GCA_964630575.1 uncultured Burkholderiales bacterium
CACAGCCACCCCCAACCCTGGTCATCCGGACTGGAACATCCAAGTCCCTCAAGGAGACCGTCATTTTGATCCCCAGGGCAAGGGGCGAGCGATCATTCCTTTTTCCCGGTCGACCGCCGCCGAAGGCACGGGCCTGGGCTCCAACAAGCCCAGAGAACAAACCAATAGTATCTCAGGCTGGATCGATGCTTCCATGGTGTACGGGAGTAGCAAAGCGCGCGCCGATGCTCTACGAACCTTCGAGGGGGGGCGTCTCAAAACAAGCGAAGGCGATCTGCTCCCTTATAACACCATGGGTTTGGTGAACGACAACCCCGTGCGAAAGCCGGAGGCCAGTTTGATGGCAGCCGGTGACGCCAGGGCAAACGAGAACCTTGGTCTGCTCTCGCTTCACACTGTCTTTATGCGTGAGCACAACCGCTTGGTCTCTGAGTTGGCCCAATCTGACCCCTCTCTCGACGACGAGGCTCTCTATCAAAAAGCGCGAAAGATCGTTGGGGGGCTGGTCCAGAACGTGACCTTCAAGGAGTTCTTGCCGTCGCTGATCGGAGCCGATGCCATCGCTCCTTACGAGGGCTACAAACCCGAGGTCGACCCACGAATAAGCAACGAGTTCTCCACGGCGGCTTATCGGATGGGTCACTCTCAAATCGAGCCGATCATTTGGAGAGAGGGAAGCGACGGCAAAGCGATTCCAGAGGGTGATATCGCCTTGGTCCACGCCTATTTTTCCCCAGAAAAGCTCGCCGAAGGCGGCATCGAGCCCCTCTTGCGCGGACTCACAAGCTTCATTCAGGAACCTACCGATGAGGGCATCTCGACGGCCGTGCGCAACATGCTGTTCGGTCGCCCAGGGCGAGGTGGAATGGACTTGGCCAGCATCAACATTCAGCGCGGCCGAGACCACGGGCTTCCCGACCTCAACACCCTTCGAGAGAGCTTTGGACTCAAGCCGTTTTCGAGCTTCACCGAGCTTACCGGCGACGAGGCCTTGGCCGAGAAGCTCCAGAGTGTCTACCAGGACGTCGAGAAGGTCGACCCCTGGGTAGGAATGCTCTGCGAGCCTCCCCTTGAGGGCAGCGCCGTGGGAGAATCCCTCCAGGTGATCCTGACCGATCAGTTCCAGCGCTTGAGAGATGGGGATCGTTTCTGGTTCGAGAACGACCCCTCGCTCGGAGAATGGAAAGAGACCATTCGCACGACCAGCTTGACCGACATCATCCGTAGGAACACAAGCATCGACAAAGAGCTAGACGAGACTCCGTTCTTTGCTCACAAAAGCAGCCGAATGGCAGACCTCTTGTGAGGCTCTAAAAAGAGCCCACAAACAGACATCCACCGCTTTCATCGAGAGCGCTCGTTGACCCAACACCTTCCGGTGGCCTCGGCTCCCAAGGTCAGTCGTCAGAGCGCTCTCGATGTCTTACTCGCCTGAAGGCGCGTTTGCCCCAGCGATTCCACCACATGATGATCCCGGAGATGGGCAATATCGCTCCAATGGCAGCGCAAACGATGTACAGCACCAGGGAAAACGGGCCGTAGATCTCACCGATATGGATAGCCTTGATCAAAGCGAGTACCTTTTGGGCCCTTGTTCTGTTGGCAAAAAGCTCCTCGGCTTCCACCTCACCAGACTCTGTACGAAAGAAGACTTCATCGACCGCTGGAAGGTTCTGGATCCAAGCCTCACGCCTTTTGACCACTCGGAACGTGGCCTCACCCTCACGGGGAAAATACACGGTCAAAGTTCCTGGGTCAGGAAAGCGTTGGGACATCCATTCTTGGACGCGCTCATAGGGAAGGCTATAGTTTGGGCCGGCATCCGACTTCGCTGTCGGGGCCTTTTCCTTTTGCTTTTGCTCTGGAGAAGTGCCGTCCAGGATCATGTAGGTCGTGGCCACAAAGGCCGTTCGATAGGACCAGAACAGTCCGCTGAGTGCCATGACCAACAGTGGCAATGCCGCGTAGAGGCCGAGGACCAAGTGTGAATCGTAGTTGAATCGCTTCCAGCTGACTCCTCTCTTAAAGAGCAGACCTCTCTTGCGCTTCCTGGCGGTTTTCTGAAACCACAGAACAAGACCGCTCAAGAGAATTCCGACAAACACTAGAGTGGCCGCTCCCGTTATGCTCCGACCGACTGAGCGCTCCATCAGCAACCATCGATGGAGTCGAAAAGCCCACATATAGGAACCCTCCAAAAAGGGTCTGGGTTCAGCCAAGAGGTCCCCGGTGCTCGGGTCCACCAACACGGCCTGCCTCCCCTGTCGCAAACTCCAGTTTCGCGTGGGGTCGGTCGGTATCTCCAAGGCCGTGTAGGGCTCCTCAGCCCCCTGGGTGACTCTCTCTAGAAGCTGAGTCACCGATAGCAAAGGGGCGTCTGCAGAACGATAGTACAGATCGCGGTTCATCCACTGCTCCAGGCACGGCTGCAGAGCGAGATAGAAGCCCGTTAAACACAAAATTGAGACGATAATGCTGCTGGCTAGCCCCAGCCAAAGATGCAGGTCAAAGACCAATTGTCGCCAGCTGTACGTTCCTGTTTGAGACTTACCCATGAGGGGTCCTTATGCCCGAATGGCGAGATAAACCATGAACCATCAACATTCTCTTAGATCCTATTCCCTTCGAGGGTCCCAACCTCTAAGGCCAGACTAGAGGACTCGTACTATCTTGTAAATAAATACTTTCTCAATAGACATATTCATTTTTTTGATGCACCAGTGTGACCTGTCCCCAGTTCGGGCTCCAGGCCCAATTAGACTTTCCTGGTTGCTCGATTTGTCTTGGACCCAGGCTCGGTGGTGCTGGACTGGGGTCTGGAAGTCGCGATCAAGCCGTTCCTAGTGAACTCGACTGACGGTAATTCTCTGTTTTCGCGCGGCTCGGCCTGACGACTCCTCGATAATCCCATCAACAAGAGGCTCAACCCTCTCGGTGACAGGCGAGCGCCACTTTGTGCTCATCCGATATTCAAGCTCTGCTTGCGTGATGTACTTTCGAACAGTGTTGCGGCTGCTAACACTACAGTCCGAACTGATCTTGTACCCTATTCTTGAAGAACGATGCGGTGTTTTTGCCCTTGGTATCCACCACTTCTTCGTCGTAGAAGAGCACCCCGTTTTTGTCGAGGATGGTTTCGGTTCGGAACTTATCATCTTCTAAGGGAGTAGCCTTGAGATAGACTGGCTGCTTGACGCCTTCTGTTCGCTTGATAAAGGTTGCGTCACCTTCGCCGCTTACCAAGGCATTGAAAGAGACCTCTTCACCACTTGGGTTTCGATGAGTGAAACCGTGAATAGCTGGTCCAACTCCACCTCTGAAAAGAGCTGATGTAAGGCCGGGCAATCCACCGATCGAAAGGGCAGTGCCGAGCGAGACTTTGAGTCGCTGATCGCTTGCCACAGCACGAGTGAACTTGCGGTCAGGATTGGAACGGAAGTAGCCTTGGACGCCGTCGGAAGGAGCTTGGGCGAGATTCGACTCCACGAAACGGAACTCATCAAAGAGCTCGCGGGTACGGGCGTCCTGAGCTTTAAGATTCAAACTCTCTGCGGGACCTTGTGCACTCTCCAACAGCTTGCCAGCCTGGGTTGTTGGTGCGGGAAGCCCTTTTCTCTTTGCCAGTCCGGCTCCGATCTTAGCGAGGTTGTTGTGAATCATCATCTCTGAATATTCTCCTGGAGCGAAAATGGAACTCTTCGGTTAAAGAGCTCGGCTCATTCGGCAAATTCGTTACACCCTAAACGAAAACCTTTCAGTACCTCAAACATCAGCGATTCCAAGGGAAACTGATGAAGAGCTGACCTGGACGACCTTAAGACTCTCAAGGACATCCTAACCAGAAACGACCTGATGTGATTGGCACTCTAGGGTCGCTTGAGTGCAAAAGGTTCACTCCACTCGGGACAGCCCCACCAGTTGGCCGTCTACCACAAACCCAAGGTGGCCCAGCCTTCTAGGGCATTTAACACTTCCTTAACACGGGTATCCCAAAATGGGCCCAAGCAATCAGGGAGTCCAGCATGAACATTCAGAGCACCACAATTTCTAAGCAGCGGGCCTCGCAGGGATTTCGCCCCGCACTCAAAGGTCTCGATGCCGAATCGGCGAGTGACGCCACTTTCGAGACTCTCGACAGCGTTAAGTTGGGGGCGCGAAACACTCTCGACGGCGTACAGTCGGAGGCGCAGAAAATTCCTGCGGCACTCAAAGTGGGCCTCACCTCCATGATTCCAGGTATGGGTCTGAAGTCAGCCATCTCAATCGCCAAGGCTCAAAAGTCCGGCAAACTGGTGAAGAACAAGACGAACCTTCTAGCCAATACCGGCACCGCTCTAGCCCAGGTCGCCGGCCTTGCCACTGGAGCCCTCGCTGTGGCCTCGATGGCCACCGGAAACGGCAGCAACGCCTTGGCCCTCGCCAAGGCCTCGGCGGGATGCTTCGCGGTCAGTGGAGCGGCCGGGCTAACCACCGTCATGTCCACCTCGGCAGAACAAGTTCTCAACGCGCCTGAACTTGGACGCGATCTCGGCGGACGGGCACAACGTCAGGTTGTAAAGGTGGGCAATGCCCTCGTCAACGGGGGCCTCACGAGTGTCGGTGGAATAACGACAGTGCTCGACCACCTCGAGCAAAGTGAAAGAGGTGGGTCCATTCGCCCAACGATAGCTTCAAATGTGTTCTTAGGGGCCTCGACTCTGGCCTCGGGCGGAGCTGCTC